>DAOUWY010000005.1 GCA_030666885.1 Methanosarcinales archaeon | reverse complement strand
TTTCACACCAAAAAGTGTAATTATTGCAAGAACCGGGGGCAATATCCTTGCCAACCCGGTTGTTTTCACTGCTTTATGCCTGATGTTAAATGTTTTTGTAATTTTTGCCAGTCTGGCAGGCTATACAGTGCTGCCCCTTCACCTGTATTTGATATTTATTAATTTACTGTTATTCCTGATATTCATAAGCCTGAGACGTGAAACGAAAGAACGTGCAACCAGGAAGTCCCTGGAACTCAGTATGCTTCCCGCTGATGATATTTTAAATGACGATCCACTTAATAAGGAATTAGTTTATTCAGATATTGAGGAATTAAATATTTCACAAACATTGGTGAAAATTTTAATAAGAAACCAGTGGACTGAACTAGGCCATATGGTATCCCATGATTATATGGATATTCTTCAGGTCTTACCTCTTTGTGTGACAACAGGTGATAAAACATGAGACAAATAAAACGTAGAAAAAGAACCTTCGATAATTATGAAGATGAAGATCCCCTTAGCAGTGTTGCGAACCTCTTTGATGTTGCCATGATCTTTTCCATAGGCTTTCTTATTTTTGCACTGACACACTTTGGTATGGCTGAAATGCTCACCCAGGAAGATGTCACCATGGTAAAATATTCGGAAGATAATGTTGAGATCATAATCAAGGAAGGTGATGAGATCACGATACACAATACGACCGAAGAGATTGTCACCACATCCGGGACAAAGTTAGGAACGATATATGAGACTAGCAATGGGGGCTGGGTTCTTGTCAACGAAAGTTCCGAAAATTAAACTTGTAATAGTGTTATGTTTTTTTTTTATGATCATCCCATTAACAGTATCCGCCGATGGGGATGACTGGGAGTCTAGTGGTGATGCCATGCTATATCTGGGTGATACTTATAGTGTTGGGGACTGTATCATTGAGGTTATTGATTTTGATAAAGAAAACGGCATGGTACTGCTGGAATTAAAAAAAGATGATGAATTGCTGGACAGACCCGTACTCAATGCATCCTTTGATGATTACATTTATGGTGAAGATGTAAAGATTATTATCTACATTCCCCCAGATGACCCCATTTCCAGTAACCCGACCCACTGGAAAAACCCATACATACATGCGGAGTTCCATGTATGGAAAAAGCCAACCCTTTCCGTGGATGTTACAATTAATCGCATCACTTACAAGCCGCCAGACTCCGACATACATGTTACGGTCGAGATTGAAAACAATGGCGAAGCTGAGATCAGGGATATAGACCTATACATCGATCCTGACGGGCTGTCAGTAACATACGGAAGGCTTACATACCATTTCAGCAACATCACTGAAGATGAAGATGAGTCTATTGACCTGAAATTCAAAGTTCCCAGGCTGATAACCAACCGCACGTTTACAATATTGGCCAATGCCTCTGGAGTTGATACCGAAGATGTGGCATATACTGCAAAAGATTCCGAAACACTTAATGTTTTGCCGGTATGCGATCTCAAAATACAGAAAATAATACTGAATACATCCATGGACCGTAATGTGTCGGTCCGCATTGATGTGGAAAACACAGGGATTGTTGACCTGAACCTCACGCTCACAGATGCCGTTTTGCCCGGTTTCGAACTGTGTCAGGATACTATTTCTCATTATTTTAATATTATTGATGGACAGAAGCTGACCTGGAACGCCACTTTCGAACCGCACGAGAAAAAAAGCTACTACTATTTTTTAAAACCCCTTAGACCAGGTGTGTTCAGTATCTGCCCTGCTACTGCTGAATGGAACATACAGGGAATAAACTATACCGTAAGTTCAAACACGCCCGTAATGGCAGTAGATGGCGCATACCTCATCCTCAACAAGACTGCATTTCCCGTGCATGTAAAATCCGGAGAATATGTAACTGTAAGCCTTTCTGTTCTGAACATAGGAAATAAGGCAGCCAGTGTTACTATAAATGATGTACTGCCGGATGGTACCTCTCTTGTCAGTGGCAATGCAACCCTGCAAACCAACCTGGATGCAAACCAGACGGCTGCAATAGAATATGTTATCAGGATGGAAGCCTCCGGGAACATAACGTTTCCGCACCCGGAGATCGAACTTGTCAGCAAAGATTATTCACGGCTGCTGGTATCAGATGTTATCAACATCGAGGTAGCCCCTGGAGAGCCGACAATTACATCCACACCTGAACCGCAGCCAACCGCCATACCTGACAAACCCGGGCAGGAATTTCCATTGTTTGAAATTGCATTTGCCGTATCCTTGCTAATTGTCGCGTATCTGGTCAAGAGGCAGGGGTGAGCATGAAAGCTTTTTATCTACTGTTCGGATTGCTGCTGCTTGCAACGGTCAGTTCAGATCCATCAACGCCGTTTCTGGTCAACGGATGGGTTATTAATAGCGATGGGAGTCCTGTAAATGATATTGAGGTAAACCTGACGAACATTAATACGGGAGAAGTGTTCACAGCAGGTATAAGTACTAATCACTACCAGCTCATGCCTGTGAATATAAGCGCCGGGGATGTGGTCAGTTTCAATGTCACCGATGGTGTGACATACAATATCACAAACCACATAGTAACCATGGATGACATCGATAGGGGCGGAATATTTGATTTTGTCCTTATACTTATGTCAACATCACCCGGGATCACTGACTTTTCTCCTGAATCACCAGTTTATGATGTTGAAAATGCAACAAGGACATTCAGCATTACGATCGATCAGGTGGTGAATGTTACATGGCTGATTAATGGAATTACTGTACAGACAGACATGGGTGTGACCCATGCATCCTATACAAATACAAGTGCTATTGCTGGCATCTGGAATGTCTCGACAATAGCAAGTAATGAAAACGGAACCACAATGCAGATGTGGACATGGGATGTAGCCATGCTACCTAAACTAAATATAACATCGTTTACTCCAGCATCACCAGTTTATGATGTCGAAAATGCAACAAGGACATTCAGCATAACAATCGATCAGGTGGTGGATGTTATTTGGCTCATCAATGGAATTGAGGTTCAGGCAAACAAAAGCACGACCAATGCATCATATACAAATACAAGCACGGTGATTGGAACATGTAATGTTTCAGCGATAGCGAGCAATGAGAACGGAACTGTCATGCAACCATGGACATGGCATGTGAGTCCATCAATCTCTGTACTGCCAGCACTGTTTGTAATCTATGGAGAAGTCTTCTACGAGAATAACATAAATGTTGATGAACCTTATGTGGTTGTAACCAACCTGAATACCAGCAGGGAATTCGTTGCTGATAATCATAGTGGAGAACATTTTTATCAGATCATAACCGACACTTCAGAGATACATACAGACGATGTGCTACTGATCAATGGGAGCAAAAATGGAATACTGGCAGGGAGCATGAATCATACAGTTAGTTTGAACGAGAGCCGCAGCGGTGCGATCAGGGTGGATATCAACAGAGGGTGGGCTGATCTCCAGGTTACAAGGATATCCAAACCTTCCGATGTATTCGACAACAGAACTAACATAATCAATGCCACAATAGCGAATAACGGCACTACCTGTGCTGAAGGGTTCAATGTAAGTTTTGCTGTGAATGGAGATGTAATTGATAGAGCATATATCAGGTCACTGGATGCACGGTGCACCGAGGATGTTACTTTTAACTGGACACCTGTTCGGACCAAAGATCATTCCCTTACTATAATAGCAGATTCTGATGACGTGATCGATGAATCGAATGAGGAGAACAACCGTATGAGTATGAACGTGTTTGTGGGTGTGCCTGATTTCATTGTTACAAATATAACCCTTAATCCACCCGATCCACAACTTGGCGAGATAGTTGAGGTTAATGCGATTATAGAAAATCATGGAACTGATGGAAAAACCATTGTTGAATTCTATGTTGAAAAAGAGATGATAGTTAATAGGATTTATATAAATGAAACAGGTAAAAATGTCACTATCAATATTCCAGGCAAAAAGATGAGGATTTATTTTGAAGATTTGTATGTTAGCGGGGACGGTTCATATATCAGAATCTATGAAAACAACGACACTCTGATTTATAATTTCACAGATGATATAAAATATCCTTCCCACTGGACAAACTGGACCGCTGGCGGCACGTTTGTAATTGAATCTAACGCAAACAATTCGGGATTTGTCTGTTTTAAGATAACTAAATATGAGGCATTGCTTGCGAATAGGAGTATCTTATTAAATTCCTATGAAAAAGAGAGCATCAATAATGTGTACTGGAATACGACTTCCTCTGTAACAGGTGTGCCCAATTTCGCAATCAAAAACCATACCATTAATGTAAGCATAGACCCGTATGATGACGTTGTTGAATACAATGAATCAAACAATACTTTACTCAAGAATGTTTTTGTGTATGGTGCAGACCTCGCTGTGACCGATGTCAATGTAACCACGGTGCCATTGTTCTTAGGCGACAGTGTGCCTATTACCGCAACCATCAGAAACCTTGGAAGGATCAATGCAACCGATTTTATTGTTAGATTCTATGAGTCGCAGTGGGAGACGGGGGACGTGCCGCCTCATCTCAACGAAAATGACGACCTGTTCAGTGAAATCATGATTTCAGATCTGGGGGCAGGTAAAAATGAAAGTATCACTGCATACTGGAATTTAACATGTGATCATGTGGGCAAGACATACAAGATAACCGCAATCATCGATCAAGGTAATAATAGTGATAATAATATCGAAAATAACAAAGCAAGCAATAGCAATTCCGGGAATAAGACTGACATGGTGTTTGGGAAGTATGATTTCACTATTGAAGAAGTGAGCATTTCTTCGCAAAATATCAGGGAAGGCGAAAACGTCGATATTACTGCAACTATAGGTAATGCAGGGAATGAAAACGGGAACGTGAGTGTGGGGTTCTATATTGATATGGAGGATAATATCCTCGGCGGAGATGTGGCTGCTCTGGCATATCATGACTGCCTGGGTGCAGCACGGGGTTGGAGCAGGGATATGATCAGTAACGTCACTGGAAAGTACATCAGAATTGGAACAAGGGACGTACAAGTGGATGTCGATGGGACGAATACCACTTCCATCATGTGGAATGCAGACATTGCAAGCGGACACCACACCGTGATGGTGGTAGCTGACCCGGATGAAAAGTTGCATGAAATCAACTTCAACAGTTCTGAGGATGTTGAGGGCGATACCGACATTGCACATAAGATGTATGGCAACAATATGAAGAACTGCTCGTTGAATATCACCCCTCCTGATGTATCTATCTCAAGCATCATGCTTGACTCTACAAACTTCGATATGGGGGATATAGTCAACCTGACTGCTGTGATCAAGAATGATGAAAACATACAAGCAAACAGTACGCTATGGTGGGTTGTGGAAGGAAATGAATCTGTTAGTATCAGCCGTTCTAATGGTGGTAGTGGTGATGAGAATGTATTTTCAATGCAGCCGCAAGAGGAAGCACTCATGGTGCGGGTTCATTTTGCATATGTGTTTATACGGACGGTCGGAACTGAGGGGGCGAGAGCAAGCATTGATGTTGTTGATGAAAATGATCAATCCCTGTATTCAAATACACGAACCGAGTATGATCAATATGAAATAAATATAACGGACGTATGGACAAAATGGGGATCCGGTGATACTCTCAAGATAAGGACGTACATCCGTCAAAATAGTGAAGTAAGCTACCAGATCGATAAATATCAGGTATTAATCGGGAATGAGATGATCACACTGGACGCTAAACAATCTAAATACTGCAACGCTACCTGGAATGCAACCTTTGGACCCGGGGAATATACGATATGGACAGACTTGGAGGATCAGAATAAGAGCAGCACTGCATTCGTGAACGAAACAGACTTAGCTGTGGCTAATATCTCTATTCCGGATATAATATGGGACGGGGATAACGTGAGCATAAATATTACCATCACCAACTCTGGTCAGACAGATGCAGGCAACTTCACAGTAAAATTCTCAGATCATTATTATGTAGAGAACACTCATTGTTCCCACTCTACATTGACTAAAACTTATATCATCCCGGGTCTCGCAGCAGGTGCATCGGTGCGCATTCCCGTGCAATGGAATGTGGGCATTCGGAATATTGAATGCATTGATAGATACAAGGATTGCAAAATAGGTGGTTCAAAAAAGTGTGATTGGACCAATGAACACATACATGATTACACAATAACAGTCGAGATTGATCCGCTCAACAACTCCGAGAGTAATAAAATCAATAATCATAAAGAAACAGAAGTATATGTAAACCCATCTCGAGATTTCTCTATCACGAATATATTGTTCACGGTCAATAACAAAACTTGCAATCCCTCTGAACTGATTGCCGGCGAGATTGTAACCCTGAATGCCACCGTCAATATAACAAATCTTGCCAACTGTAGAGGAAGTGTTGATGTAGGCTTCTATCATGATCGTACATTGCTCAATACAACAAGTGTGGTATTCGATGCTGGCAACGGAACGGAATATGCGCTATTAGATTGGTTTATGGATGTTGGTGGTGATCATAAAATAACTGTGACAGTAGATCCCGATCATCCTCGTGATAAAATAGTTGAAATTGATGAATCTAACAATACAATCGATCAAGATATCCACATAGAATCTCCCGATTTCGTGGTTACAAATATAACCTTTAATGAAAATAATATTGAGGTGGAAGATAACGTAAATATTACTATTGCCTTCGCAAATATCGGGGATAGAGCTGCCAGTACCAATCTAACCGTCCACGACTATGGTTGGAGAGTTAAAGAAGTACTTAGTGGCAATACCTACACCATAAACAATTCTCCATCTGGTTCTGGATGTACGTATGACGACCCTCCTACTAAAATTGAGAGGGATGGCGCAGTTGCGATGAGGCTCTATTTGTATGTAGATATAGATGGTAATGATGGATGGGTTAACATCTATAAAGGGCAAGAGAAGGAGGAGTTAGTATCCTATACTAAGAACTTCCGTGGATGGACACCATGGGTGATGGGTGATTGCATTAGGGTGTGGTCAAAGGCGTGTAATGGGATAAGTACCTATGCAGAGATCCAAAAGGTCAACTATCTTATGCAGAGTGACACGATTTCCTCCACAAACCATTCTCTCAATGCTGATGATCTCGGGAATGTCACAGTGAACTGGAATGCACCCATGGCTGGAGCACGCTGTATAGGCGCAAAAATTGATCCTGATGATCTCATTATAGAACATAGTGAATCGAATAACGAGTTTATGACGTTCATGTCGGTGCAGGGTGCTGAACTCAGCATTTCTAATATATGGTTAATGGTTAACGATACTATAGTTGATGAAATAAAGGATGGTGACGTAGTTAATATTATTGCTAATATTACCAATACCGGAATAAGGGATGCTGAGAACTTCTCTCTGAGTTTTTTTGTAGATGATGCTCAAATTGGCAGCGAAGCAGTTACAAGCCTGTGCATTAACGAATCGATAAACGCCTCTGTAGATTGGAATGCGAGTCTGGGCAGTCACTGGATATCGATCGGGGCAGAAGATGATGCCGGTAATATAGCAGAAACTTGGATGACAGAAGAGCTATATGTCTGTGCTGCAGAGCTTTCCGGGAGTATATCGTGGCAGCCCGTGAATCCGTTTGATGAGGATGAAGTAATAATAAATACCACCATCACGAACTCAGGATGTTTGCCTGTAAATAATGTTACTGTTATTCTGGAATACGACGGCGATGCTCGACCTGATGATAAGTATTACAAATCATTTGAACAAGGGTATTGGGAATGGATAAATAACACATGGGATGGTGCACATCGTGTATATGTCCATATCAAGGAGTATGAGCACAGTGATGGTAATAGCTTTGAGGTATACGATGCTAACTGCACGCTAATTGCAACCTGCACCGGACCATGTTGGGTTGAAGTAACAGGCGATACTGCAAACCTACGTATTAATGTCATCCATGATAGCGAGATCGATATTGAGTTCTATGCAGGTGACATAAAGCGATATGAACTATCGCTCGCAACCGGTGATACAACAAACATTTCAATGACAAAGAAGGTAACTCCTTTTGATCACACTATCACCCTCCGCATAGACCCGGAGGACCATGTGCCAGAGAATGATAACGATGATAATGACAATGCTTCATTTATGCATGTCAACGCAACTCGCGACTTCACAGTAACGAATGTAACTGCTGATGAGACCAATTTATCAGACATTAATACAACAAACATCACCGCTAGCATATCAAACATTGGATTCAGGAATGGAAGGGTTGATGTGAGTTTTGTTGATCATAAAACCGTGAGCCGTACTTACAATTATTATTATAATAAAAGTATGTCGCCGCACTATGTACCGATAATCCCTGATGGTCGTATCATACGCAGCACGGGTGCGGATGCGATACGACTTCATGTAACTCACTGGTGGGTAGGATGGGATTTGGAGAACGGGCCAGGTCATATCCGGATTTATGATGCGAATAGAAGTCTTGTTTGGCATCAATGGGGTGGAGAGTACGGTGGTGGATTTGGAGACGGGGGTAAAAAGGTGGGGAGTGGAAACGATCAGGTGTTTACAATACCAAGTGACACAGTCTGTATTGAGACTTCGCATAAAGCGCGCTTTAGTTATGATGTCATAATAGATGAGTTCAACCGCACCGAGACGGTGTTGAATGCAACCGATGCGTGGAACGAGTCTAAGAATATCACTGCGTTGTGGAATGCAATTGCCGGGAATCACAGCATTACTATTACAGCGGATCCGGATAGTAGAATAGAGGAGATAGATGAGGGAAGGGGTGAGTCCAACAACGAATTAGGCATTTTAATAGATGTGAATCCGTCAAGGGATCCGGTAATAGTTGAATTGAACTATACTCCGCTTAATCCATTGGATGGAAGTGATATAACTATCACAGCAACAGTGCGCAACAATGGATTCAATACTGCTAACTTCACACTGGATTTCTGGGAGAATACCGCAAAGAAGTATGAAGCATATTCAGAGCCTGTCGTCCATGTTCCGAATGCAAGCTGGATAGGTTGGATCGGTACTCAAATTGGTGATGTCTGGGTTGGCTCTATGGGCGATACACTTATTGTAGATGACAGGCGTGCCAACAGAATCGGATACAAGCGACTCCTGAACAGCACCCACCTCTCATTAGCGCCAAATGAAACAGCAAATGTAACCACAATCTTGAAAGACTTGCGAATAAGATATGCTCCAAGATATTCAGTGATTGCAATCGTTGACCCGGAAGATGAGATCGATGAGATTAACGAGAATAATAACCGAATGGATATTGCTATTGAAATGGCTTACCCGGATTTCACTATTGCACACTTCAATCCTCCAACAAGTAAAGATCCTGCAAACGTCAAGATCGAAAACAAGGGATTTGACGATGCGTCTGATGTCACGGTTGAGATACGCAGGGATAGCTCGGATGAGTGTTTTGGGCGTTATTGTTCTGGATCCGGTGGACATTTTGGAAAAAGTTTCCAGCCACAACTAGCTCGTAGTGCCGAAAGCATCCGGGTTCATTTTGGACGCCTGGATGCCAGTGATGGCACTATACAGCTAAGAAAGAATCACAGAAGTGAGCCTTTCGCAGATTATAGTGGATATACTGAAAAAACATATCAAGGTGGGTCATGGGATGGATGGTCTCCATGGGTTGAAGGAGATTCGATCTGGCTCGTTTATTCAAATGTGAAATTTAATATCGATAGATACGAGTGGGGAGATGTCGAAGAGGTGACCATCAACCATCTTGATGCACGCACTGGGGACGAGCACATCAATATACCAGAAGAATGGGAATATATCGAGCCACAGAATCTGACGGTGAATGTGGATCCCGAGGATATCATTCCAGAGTTGGATGAGTACAATAACTTCAAGACGGTGCTGATGTATGCGGATCTCGTGGCAGATGGTATAGAGTTTGTCAGTCCAGCTGTGGATAAGCTGAGTCTGGATGCTGGGAAGTTTGTCATTGATGGATATATCACAAACGGCGGCGGTGACAAAGACTGTATAGCATTCCCGGTCAGCGATTTCAATGTTACACTTGAGTTTAGAGAACCACGGTATCCGAATGGCAGCCTTGGCAAGGTTGTGTTCAATACAACGAAGTGTGTCGAGGATCCATTCTATGCCGGACAAATACCGATACGGTTCGAGCTCGATCCCAACGAAGTGTTTGAGGTCGGTGGAAACTATTCTGTACGGTTGATAGCAGACTCTTCAGACGATATCTGCGAGTCGAACGATGTTTATCCAAAGGAGGAAGATAAATATCGGTTAGGGGAATTTAATAATATCACATCAGAGAACGTATATGTTTATAATTTTAGCGGATACACAGGTGGCGGCGAGCTGATCAATATTGCGCAGGGCGAGGTTAATGGCAGGGTGGTGTATACGATAGGAGATAGTCCTAATCTTCGTCTGGATGGGAATGGAGAAATAGGGACTATCAGATATGCTGATGTTATCCCTGATACTGTCAGCAATATAGAATTTGCACGACTTTTTGTATACTGGACTACATATCATAAAGTTTCCGGCAATTATATTCCAGAGTTGGCCGATGTGGATGTGACATTCAATGATTATAGTCTTAACAAAGTTGGAAACTATTCTGATAGCGGCACCACAGATTACGAGTATGGTTATGGATTGTATAGTTTTGATGTGAAAGATCATATCACCAGTGGCGAGAATGTAGCGACTGTGAGGAACAATGCGGAATGGAGCATGGGTGTGAGTGCGATCGGTCTTCTGGTGGTGTACGAAGATGGGGATGAGCCACTTACAAAATACTGGGTCAATGAAGGCGCTGATGTTATGATGGCTGCAAATAGTAAATACCCAACAGGTCTTCCCAATGATGATTGCATCACGACTGCTTTATTTGATGGTGTTGAACGGGAGGATACAGATAATGTGAATGCAACGCTGCTAACGGTTTTGGGTATGTATTCCTCTTATAACAAATCATATTTATTCTCAGACGAGGGAGACGCACTCGAATTCAACGATCACTCGATAGGTGCTCAGAATAATACAGGCTACTGGATATATCATTATCTCAAAAGCGGAATAGCCCTTACCAATAATCAATGGGAAGAGGTAACCGACCAATTAAAGCGTGGGGATAACCTGGCCAAGATCCAGAGCCGGGGTAATTATATGATGCCGAACAACGCATTTTTGCGCCTGATCTTCCCCCCGGACCTCGCTGTTACAGATATTGATGCTCCAGTATCTGCAGTTATCGGTAATAATTATGTCATAAACACCACCATCAGCAATGATGGCAGGAGCGATGCCACAGACTTCAATGTGAGCTTTTACTCAAATAATATGCGGATAGGGGGGGAGCCGATATCCCGCCTGGATTCCGGGGATAACATAACCTTGCAGTTCAAGTGGAAGCCAATGCATATGGGAAAGATATATAAACTAAAGGTTGCGGCAGATGTGGTTTCCGGGCAGGACTGGGTTGAACCGGATGTGGATAACAATGAAATGATAAAGAAAGTGCCTATTGTACCGAGCGGCTTTGGAAACGAGTCCGGGCCGATAGGTGAAGGAGGAAACGGCACCGGAGGCAGTGGAGACGGGGAAGGTGCCAGTATATTTGATAAGATCACAGGTATTCTGATGAAAGGGACTATCCTGAAAGACGGTGGTGGGGGAGGTGGGGGTATTGGTGAGTTCTCGCTGCTTGAGTGGTTAATGAAAGGTCTGGTGCTGACAACAGTCGCTCTGTTGGTTTATTTCGGGTACTCAATGGAAAAGCGAAGGCATAACAAGAGGTAAAACATCACTGAATGAAAAATCTGTATTTCATTTCTGATATTAAACCTGATATACACCTGCTGATGGAGACCATTAGCTGCCCTAGAACTGTCTATAACAATCTTCGTCCCAATACCAGACATGCGACCATAGCCGCTGATGCAGGCACTATTTCGAACCCAGGGGTCTGCTTTTTCCGGGAAGGTGCTGAGGGTGATGCCTCAGTTGACGTCGGACCAGGTGTTATGGTTGATGTGGTGTCCGGTGTTGAAATAGTTGGTGCCTGCGGAAGTGGCGGATCTCCTACCCCGGATCCTGTTGTTGTACCGGCAGTACCAAGAGTAATATTGAGATATAGTGCGCCGTTATTCAGGTCAGATGCTGAAATGCGGTGCTCGATAACTGCAGAATCCGTTCCGGCGCTGGATTTGAACTCCAGCACATCGCCTTCGCTGATCTCGTTTTGCAGCAGTGCCGGTTTTATCATATAATAGCTGCTTGATGGTACGGTCATTACCGGCAGGACATCCCCTGTGTCAAGGTTGGTTATAGTAACTGTGGGATCAAGGCATGCAGAGCCGTCAGTAAAGTGTACATATCCGGTGATCTCGAAGGGGATCTGGGCTGCTGCCGGCGCGATTGCCAGACCGATTAAAACCATGGATAATATTATGGGATGTATGGGGTGATTATGGTTCATATTCTTGTGTGCGTATTGGCAGTAATGCATGCGCAATCTATTGTTTATTATTTCTCTTAGCTTAACTCAATTGTCCCGATTTATTTTCGGTTCACTTTTTTCGTAATATCACATATAATACTACAAGCATTCCCATTATTGCGATCGATGGTGTGAAGCCACTTTGCGGCGTATTCTCTTCTGGTGTATGCGCCTGATTTTCTACTGGAACTGTTGATTGGGTTTCGGTTATGTGTGGCCCGGGCAGCGGCGGTACTAGGTCCGTATCGGTCTGAACTGCCGTCGCAGTAGTAACAGGTGTGGACGACATCGGTTTAGAAGTTGCTGTTGCGGTTGCTGTTGGTGTTGGTGTGTGCTCGACCACCAGTATTTCACATGTCCCATCATTGACCAGAACATCCGGGATTTTCACGCCATCTGGATCGCTTAATATCACATTATACAGAATTATATCACACACACCAGATTCCATGGCATTAAAGGTAATTGTTGCAAGTATACCATTATTGGTTACACCACTTCCTATTCTGTATTCACCGTAATCTACACTGCCATTGGGATTATCAATCTCGTTAGCCATTATAATACCACCAAGAAACGGTCCTTGATTTTGGCTTGATACACTCAATACAATATTGTTGAAACTGAGAATATAGTCAGCACCTGATATCTCAGTACCATCGGGATATACTGTTATATTCACTGTAAAGTTTTCTCCAGTTGAAACTTTTACATACGATGGTTCAACATTTATCGTTGGTTCTGCTGAGCATATTTGAATGGGGGATAAAATAAACATGATCATGAGAGTGATCTCAGTAGCTGATAAAGCTTTATTCATTTTATTTTGCCCCTGCTTTTATTTTTTATGAGGATGTATGATATTGCAAGTAATCCCATTATTGCAAATACCACTTCAAATCCAGGTAATTTCCCTTTTTCTCCTGGTGTAGACAAGACTACTGGTGAAACATCAGGAGTGGGATCTACTGTTATTGCAGGCGTAGGTACAAACTGTATAGAGACAGGGAACTTAATCCTCCACTCATCTATTCCACCAAGCATGTTGTAAACAAGTCCGAAACCATGCTGGGCAAGTATTTCACTTGCGGTCCTACTGTCAGCACCATTTTTGGAATAAACAATGAGTTTTTTAGATGGGTCCAGTTCACCAAGCCGTTTTTCTAACTCAGATAGAGGTATATGTTTGAGTTCAACCCCTGCAATTTCTAAATGTTCAGCATTGTATTCACCTTCGGTTCTGACATCCAGGAGAATGATCTCTTCCGGATTCGTTTCTATCATCGCATACACTTCTTCAACCGTGCTATCTGTGATGATAGGCTCACCTGCAACATTTCCTATGGTACATATCCCGCCTTTGCTCTCTGTTTCGAGATTTTCGAGATTTTGGTCGACTAAGATTACGTCACTCAACTTAAAATCACTCCTCCCAGAGGTTCCGATTACCTCAAAGGTGATTGACGCCAATGTACCGGAAGTAGTTACACCGTGCTCTAAACCTTCACCAGTTCTACTTTCCCCATACTCGATCTTTCCAATGCTGTTATTGACTATATTTGCGGGCACAAACGTTTCTGCACCATCCTGGGAAAGGAACGTTCCCTGTGACTGCAAAGTCGCATTTAGGATGCGCTGATCGAAATACAAAACATATTGAGCAGCGCATATTTCATTGCCTTTCGGGTCCACGGTTATGATTACTGTGAATGTCTGTCCATGTGACTCTTCCACACTTGATGGCGACACGCTCACAACTGCCGGAGCAGCTTGCGCTGTCACAGATGCTGTGTTAACGAGTAAACCCAGACATACCAAACACATCAATATTTTTATTTTTTTTTCCATTTTTATCACCTACTTCCTTATTTACTCATAACTTTAAAACTTTTATCTCTTACCATGCGGTATTCCTCCAGTTTGCTCCTATTCTTACAGCATCAAGTATGTTTATTTCGCAGTCGTTGTTCATGTCTGCACCATCCGCCTGCTCGTCATCCCAGACGTAGTTATTACAGCACGCACTTTCATTGCATGTCGTTCTCCAGTGCTTTCCTACCCAGACCGCATCAAGGATGTTCACCTTACCATCACCATTTGCATCTCCTTCAATGTAGACGTTGACTGGTATGAGAGCCGAATTTACGAGACCGCCATCGTCCTTTACTGTTAAGCAAACAGAAAAAGGTTTGTAACTTGTTTCATTCCACTTATAGCTTGAATAAACATGCTCAACGATCTCACCTACGCCGGACTGCTGGTCTCCAAAGTCCCAATTATAGTTTACGATACTCCCATTAGAGCTAAGGTCATAGGATTCAGAGCCATTAAAAATCGCCCTGCCGAGATCGCCTATGTTATTATAGCGATGCAAAGACCGTGGGATGGCAGCGGGAGGAAGGTTTAAAATCGCTGTGCCACTTTCCACCGTTGCTGGAATAGAAGTTTCTGTCGGACCTGCTTCTTTCAACTCATTGATAGTCAGGTTGAGTGTGCTTGTTTCATGAGCATCACCAATTGCTTCTAATGAAAGGTCTGCCAGTTTCACGTCACCGCTCAATCCATCACCATAATCCACCCCTCCAATCTTTACGAGACCAATGGAATTGTTAATCACTGGATAAAGATTGCTAAATTCACTGTTGTTAACAGTAGTAATATTAACTACTGATGGATCATAAGTAATATCGACGTTGGCGACACCCACATTGCTCACGTTGTTAATCATGATTGATATAACAGTATTATCACCCGGTTCCATAAAGACATCGTTGATTGAAATGGTTGTTGCAGCAGAGACTGGCACAATAAGCAAAGCTAAGAGCAGTGCAACAGACACCTTTACCGGACTTTTCCTCTTCCGCATGTTTCTTTTCATTTTTATCACCTCTTTTTATTTTAGTGAAGCACCTCAAATCCAGATTCACCCATCACATGTTTGGCAAGATACATCGCATCATAGAGTGTTAAATCCTCATTTCCGCTTACCTCGCCAACTCCTTCATTCATTGTTTCAAATCCAGGTTTTCCAAGCATATGCTTGGCGAGATACATATCATCATAAAGCGTTACTTCGCCATTCTCACTCACATCTCCGTTCAGTATAACTCTTAATTGTATACTTGCTGATGTGTTCATGTTTCCAAACACATCGGTTGCGCATACCGCCAGATTGTGCGGCAGGCAACTTCCGTTGTAACAGATTGCAGTCCCGACAGATGCATTAACAGCTACACTCCATATATCAGTACCTGATATGCGAGTCATGGGCCGATTGGGGAAACCACCGATTGCAGAGAGGTTGATGGTGACGTTGGCAACTCTACTTTCGTCCATCACAGTGACATTCAGTTGAGATGTTTCTCCCCACTTCGGGTCAAAATCCGTATCTTCCGGAATGGATAGCGGGTTTGCTATCGGGTTTATTACAGAAGGGGGTGTGAGCTCTGTTACTGCAAAGGTTCCATTGAATGTGATTGCAGGTATGGAGATCTCTTCAGGACCCGCTTCTTTCAATTCATTGATAGTCAGGTTCAGAGCACATGTCTCTCCTCCATCACTTACCGATTGTAAAGTAATATCTGCAAGTTTCACCTCGCCATTCAGTCCGGGAGAAGATATCTGGTATGCACCTATTCGTGTTGTACCTAATGAATTATCAATAGTTGAGTCCATGAAATTGAAATCGCTGTCGTTAACATTAATGACATGAACCACCGATTGATTGTAACTGAGAAGGATGTCTACGATGCCCACATTGGTTATATTATGGATCAGGATGGGAATTGTAGCATTTTCCCCTGTTATTAAGCTAACATCACCAATGCTGATGATTATCACAGGAAAGGTGGTAAAGTTGTGTTCTGTGCTTTGTGCGGAATTGTCGCTTGGGTCTGTGCTATTTACGACGTAGTAATAAGTAGTGTCCGGGATTAGATCGGTAAGAATGATGCTGTGATACATTACATACGACGTATTGTGTACAGTTTCTGTGTAATTGCCTGGTTGAGTGCCATACTTGAGCATACTATCACTCAGTTCGCTGGTCTCCCATGATATGGTTGCGGAATCCTTTGTTATTGATGCCACAATGATGTTGGTAATCACAGGGGGTGTTATATCGATGGTTAGATTCTGCATAAAGCCATTGGCCTCCATCTCCTCCTGCGTCACTCTGTGCTCAAGCTCAGTGGAATTGCCCTTTCGGTCACTGGTATTGAAATGAAGTATGTTCCCCTGGCTTATATGAGCGAAGTTTGTTGAGAGGTAGTAATAATTAGAGCTCTCGTTTGTCTCAGCAATGAAAATTTCACTCGTATTTAAATTCGTTATCGTCACATTTGGATAGTTCACTGGAGAAACATCGCTATAGTCAACGAAACCTGATATATCGAAATAAGTTCCATTAATTTTTACTGTGCTATTATTGACCAGGACATCCGGGATTTGTACCCCAAGAGGATCGCTTATTATAATATTGCTCAAAGTCAGATTATCCGTTCCGGGTTCCATAGCCTTGAAGGTAATTGTTGCAAGAACACCTGGAGAGGTTACACCGTAATCCACACCCATTCGCATTTCACCGTATCCGACCAGCCCAATGGTGTTGTTGATCTCGTTGGTTACTACCATTGTTGGTGCACCGTCATGACTGAGGAAATCGCCACCAATCTGTTCGGTTGCGTTCAACAGCATATTATTGAAGTATAAGTCATATTGTGCACCCATTATCTCGTCGCCTGCCGGGTCTACCGTTATATTCACGGTGAAGACGTCCCCCTGCAAAACGTTTTGATGGGAAGGTTCAATGCTTATCACCGGTGCTGCAAGTGAAGGTTGCATAAAAGCACAGAGTAAGGCAATAGCTACTATTAATAGCAACCTCATCTTTAAACCTTTTTTACTAGTACCAGAAATATCTATTTTACTGTTCATTTTTTCGTCCTCGATTATATACTTTTCATTTTTTCGTATTCGCACTCTTCTATTAGCATGTTCCTTAAAAAAATAAAATGGGAAATATTATTATAATTTTTATATTGCTATGTTTCACCATGCAGTTTGCCTCCAGTTTGCTCCTATAATTACAGCATCAAGGATGTTTATCCCGCAGTCGTTGTTCAGGTCTGTTCCGTCTTTCTGCTCGTCATCCCAAAGATAACCCTCGCAGTTCGCACAGGTACTTGTTGTTCCACACACTGTACGCCAGTGCTTACCGACCCATACCGCATCGAGGATGTTCACCTCGCCATCACCGTTGGCATCGCCTGCGATATACACATTGACGGTGAAGTTTGTTGTATTGGTAAGCTCAGGGCATCCGTCATCCATCACATCCAGTCGAACATCGAATGGCACATAGTCTCCACCCGAATCTCCAAGCGGATCCCACTGCCATGACTCGTACTTGTGCTCCTTGCATATGCAGTTGTCCACTGGTAAGCCTTCGGAAGTTTCGTACTGACCATCACCTAAAGCCCACTCGATGTAAGTGATGTTGCCACCCTTACCCGGATAATCCGGGTCGTACGAGCACGAGCATATAACCGCTGTGCTCTGGTATTTATTCGCAACGTTGTTTATACGATGCTTTGACATTCCATTTGCAAATGGTGGTTGGTTTTTGATTAATTCTATCGTTCCATTCTTGATCGTGCAAGGTATTTTATCTCCATCTTCATCACTGATGATTATATCATAGAGGCGCAGAGAAGTGGTTGCACTGCGTAGTCCGATTGCAATAAAATGAATGTTTGTAACATTCTCTTCCACGTCTACTACATCCGGAACCTTCCTCGTCTCAGCATAAGAAATCTTACCGTTGGGCTGGTCTATATTGTTAATAACCACTATCGTCTGCCAGATATTTCCAAGGAATGGACCTTTCACCTGCGTCTCAGCCCTAACCACGCTTGTGTTGTACGCAAGGTAGTACTGAACAGCATAAACCGGCAATCCATTCGGATCGATATGTATTTTCACATCGAACTGTTCCTCCGGCTGGACTGTTATGTCTGACGGCAGAACACTTATTTCAACGGTTACGCCTGTTACGGTTATTGTGATATTCTCGAAGTCTATTGATCCGCCATCGGTGACCTCAAACTTGATATCATGATAGACGCCCGCCTGTCCGAATGCAGGAGTCCATGAGAATTCACCGGTTGTTGAGTTGAATGCTGCTCCAAAAGGCAGATTCGATGCAGAGTATGCAAGCTCATCTCCATCCGGATCGGTAACATTCAAGATGAATTCAAGCAAACCACTCTCATTGACCGATTTATTCCCGATCTCCTCAAGTTCTGGCGGTCTGTTAACATCTTCCACTGTTATACTGACAGTTATGTTGTCGATACCGCCCTTTCCATCAGAAACATCAAAGTCGATGTAATAGGTGCCTGCATCTTCATAGCCTGGTGTCCAGCTTCCGGTACCAGTTAAGGTGTTGAAATCGGAAAATATATCCGTGCAGTTGCATGAATATATGAGCACGTCATAATCAGGATCGGTTGCATTTACATCGAGCATAAGTGTTTCGTTCTCGTTAACCGTCTGATTACCAATTTCTTCGAGTTCTGGCGGTCTGTTGACATCTTTAACTGTTAAGCAAACTGTTCTGTTGTCGATACCACCCTTTCCATCAGAAACACCAAAGTCAATGTAATGAGTGGCTGCATCTTCATAGCCCGGTGTCCAGCTTCCAATACCGGTTAAAAGATTGAAATCGGTAAAGAGATCGGTGCGGCTGCAACTATAGGTGAGCATATCGCCATCAGGATCGGTGGCATTAACATCTACCGTGAGTATTTCGGTTTCATTAACAGTCTGGTCTACTATCTCTTCGAGCACTGGCCATCTGTTTGTATCATTTACAGTGATTGTAATGCTTGTCCAGTTGATCAATTCTCCATCGCTTACCTCAAAATGCACGCCAGGATATGTTCCTGCCTGCTCAAAAGTAGGAAGCCACGAGAAGGTTCTTGTTAGATTATTGAAGACTGCTCCATCTGGAAGATTTGATGCGAAATATGTCAACGTGTCGCCATCAGGGTCGGTGGCATTCACAACTATCGTGAGTGTTTCGTTCTCGTTACCCCATTGGTTACCTATTTCTTCGAGCTCCGGCGGCATGTTTGTAGAGTTCACTGCGATCGTAATGTTCTCACCGTGGGTTAGCTTGCCATCGCTTACCTCAAAGTGCACATCATGATATATCCCTTCCTGTTCAAAAGAAGGAATCCATAAGAATGTACTTGTATCATCGTCAAAGGTTGCTCCGGAAGGCAGATTCGATGCTGAATATGTCAACGTGTCTCCATCAGGGTCGGTGGCATTCACAGTGAATTCGAGCAGTTCGCTTTCATTTACCGATCTATCTCCTATTTTTTCGAGCTCTGGCGGTCTGTTGACATATTCCACTGTTATGCTAACAATTTCGTTTTCGATACCGCCTTTTCCGTCGGAAACGGCGAAGTCAACGTAATAGGTGCCTGCATTATCATGGTTTGGCGTCCAGCTACCGATACCGGTAAGAGCATTGAAATCGGTGAACAGATCGGTCCGGTTGCATGAATAGATTAGAGTGTCACAATCAGGGTCAGTGGCATTCACATCTATCGTGATTGTTTCACTTTCGTTGACCGTCTGGTTCCCTATCTCTTCAAGTTCTGGCTGTCTATTAACATCTTCCACCGTTATCGTAACAGTTTCGTTGGCGATACCGCCATTTCCGTCGGAAACTCCGAAGTCAACGTAATAAGTGTTTGCATCAGTATAACCAGTCGTCCAGCTTCCAACGCCCGTACCAGGATCAAAATCGATGAACAGATCGGTCCGGTTGCATGAATAGATGAGCGTGTCGTCATCCGGGTCAGTGGCATTCAGATAGATCGTAAGTGTTTCTGTCTCGTTGACCGTCCTGTTTCCAATCTCTTCAATCTCTGGCGGCCTATTGACGTCTTCCACTATTATCGTCACGGTTTCGTTGTTATTGAATTCTCCATCGGAAACTCCGAAGTCGACGTAATAGAATCCGGCATCGTCATAGTCAGGTGTCCAGTTCCAGTATGTGGCTGTGCTGTTTATCATTGCGAGAGTTCCATAAGTTGCATTACTGCTGAATGCCAGGGGGTCTCCATCAGGATCTGATGCCGTAATCGTTATGTTCAGTTCAGCAGCCTCGTAAGCGGTTCTGGGACCAATAGGATCAAGGACCAGTGGTCTGTTCGGAATCGTTCCCGGTCCGAATGCGTAGAGTTTGCCGCCCCTGTAGTTTCCGATATACACGGTGCCATCGGAAGCTATTGCCGGAGATGAATAATATATTCCGTTTTCGGTATTATATTTCCACAAAAGCGAGCCGTCCGGATTTATTGCATAAACATAGCCATCCCTGGACCCCACGTAAACAGTGCCGTCAGCATCGATCGCAGGCGATGATTTAACCTTTCCGCCTGTGGTATAGCTCCATTTAAGTGTACCGTCCGGATAAATGGCATAAACACTTCCATCCTGAGATCCCACATAAACAATGCCGTCAGCATCGATCGCAGGCGATGAATCAACCTTTCCGCCAGTGGTATAGCTCAATTGAAATGTGCCATCAGGATTTATCGCATATAGTTTTTTATTCCAGGAACCCACATATACAGTGCCATCAGAGCCAATCGCAGGAGATGATCTTATTATTGCACCTGTGTCATAGTTCCATTTCAAAGTTCCGTCAGGCTTTATCGCATACAGGTTTTTATCATGCGATCCAACATATATGGTACTGTCATGACCAACAGCCGGCGAAGATTGGATTGCCCCTCCTGTCTGATAACTCCATTTAAAACTGCCATCGGAATTTATTGCATACAGTCTCCCGTTGTTATTACCGATGTATATGGTCCCATCAGGAGCTATCACAGGCGAGGTAAGAACAAAGCCCCAGCACTTTTTACCGTGAGAAGTATCATGAAACACCCATCTCTCGGTGCCGTTCGGATACAGGGCATACAAACGATGGTTCCAGCATCCAACGTATATTGTGCCGTCAGATGCTACTGCAGGTGAGGAGTCGGTATAATCAACCATGCAACGACAAGAATATAGAGGAGGATT
Organism: Methanosarcinales archaeon; assembly: GCA_030666885.1. GTDB lineage: Archaea > Halobacteriota > Methanosarcinia > Methanosarcinales > Methanocomedenaceae > Methanocomedens_A. The sequence goes on along the minus strand of DAOUWY010000005.1, from coordinate 956 downwards.
CCAGTGCCATCTCTTTGTGCCATCCGGGTTAATGGCATACAATCTTGAACGGGTCAGAGAATTGTGATCTCTTGTTCCTACATATATTGTTCCGTCTTCTGCAATCACTGCCGAGCCATATATTCTATCTTCTGTGGAGAAATTCCATTTTACTGCCGGAGTATCAGGTCCATAGTATGGACTTAAACCTGTATGGTTCAGGTCATGATGGAACATAGCCCAGGGCGTATCAGCGATCTGAGCTGCTGCCGGAGCTGCCATAGCGATAGTACATATTATTAAGACAATGTGGATAATTGACATTTTTCCGTCTTACTCCTCCCCTTCTTCAATCACCGCGGTTATGGTTTCCACTCCGTCAGTCAGTCCGGTTGTTTGTGACGTCGCATTTACGGGTACGTAGTAAGGACCTATAACAAGGTCATCGGTAACGTTCAGTATCACATTTCCACTCTGTCCGGAATCAAGTATTATTTCGGTTTGACTCAGCACAGCAACACTTGCATCATCCATATTGATCACTGTTAAGGAGAACGTGTTCGTTTCATTGCCTGTGTCCGTATTCTTGATCGTAACCAGATAGGTTGCATTGCTTCCTAAGACTGTGGTCTGAGTGATTGTGTTTACAGTTACAAAGTCATCAGTTGCAAACTCTGCAATGATTGCAGGTATTGCGATAGCACAGACTGTTGCAATGAATACCAGAGCAAGGATTTTTTTCGTTCGTTTTTTCATTTCTTTCCCCCTTCCATGAAAAAATGAGAGGCATCGAAATGCTGCCTCATCCCTCATATTCTTATGGAATATTGCAGTTCAGTTCTGCCCCATAGATTAAATGCATGTATATCTGTCTCCCATCAGCCATTGTTATTTCGCCATCACCTGTAACATCAGCCTCACAAGGATCACAGTTCAGTTCTGCCCCATAGATTAAATGCATGTATATCTGTCTCCCA
>DAOUWY010000351.1 GCA_030666885.1 Methanosarcinales archaeon | reverse complement strand
TCATCCTGATCTCGGCCGGCACGGACAGCGTATGCCTGCATGGGGAATCAGCCCTGGAAGAGACACTAGAGATCGCATCCCATATCAAAGCAGAAGGGATACACTCTACTGTGATAGATACAGAGGCGGGAGCTATTAGGTTTGGGTTTGCACGTCGTATCTCGGATGCGCTGGGAGCCAGGCATCTAAAACTTGAGGATCTGAGGTCAGATTCGATCGTGAATGCTGTGAAGTTGTCTACGGGTATGTAGATGGGTGAATCGATTACTTCCACACTTAATCAAGTACGTCAAATTTGATATAAATATATTAATACATCATTCCACATATCAATAAAATTGAAAAATAACATCATGATAAAGAAGATCGAACCTGCGGCAGCATCGCCTTTCGTCTTGATTATGTTTCCAATGCGAAAGATATAGTACATGAAAAAGAAGAAAGCCCATTTGATTGCAAAGATATATTCGACTGCTATCTCATATTGATATATAGCAACACTTGTAACAGGAGCTATCTCCTGTCCACCATTTGCCAGAATATGCCGGGTCAGGATTAAAGCTATGAAACTGAAGATAAAGGCAAAAAGGAATAAGATATCAAATGTCAGTACTTCGCTAATTTTGAACCTATCTTTTTCAATCCATGCCGTGACTTTTTAATTTATTCTGGATAAATGAATCGTGGCAAAAAAGATTCACCGCAGAGAGGCGCAGAGATATGTTGTTTTACTCTGCGAGCCTCTGCGCTCTTGGCGGTTTTTAAAACAGTCCTGGTAAATAATACAAAGTCTCTCCATGCAGGGACTTATTATTATTTCCAGATTAACACTTATTACTATTTATATATTTCGCAAACTATATGTATATGTGGTATTAGCATTTCCAGAACAAATTAAAAAGTCCCGTAAAGCACTTAGATATAATACGCTCCCAAGTAAATGCAACCACAAAGTTTAACAAGTTATAATAAATATCTCAGTATGGGAGATAATATGGGAATCCTGATACATCTGGCAAAACGCTGGGTTGCCGGCGAATACCTTGAAGATGCTGTTGAGAGGGCAAAATCCGCAAACGATCGGGGAATTAGCGGTATCATCAACCATGTGGGAGAACATAATGAGGACATCGCAACGATAGAAGCTTCGGCAAAAGAATATAACCGGCTGCTGGACGGCATCAAGCAGGAAAATATAGACAGCGCCATATCCATTAAACCCAGCCAGCTGGGGCTTATGAAAAATGTGCAGACATGCACCAGGACGATAGAGCCTCTGGTAAAGAAGGCAGGCGAGCTGGGCATTTTTGTGTGGATGGACATGGAAGGGAGCGCCCATACCCAGCAGGTCATTGATATCTACAAACATCTTTACAAGGAAAATAAGAACCTGGGGATTGCCATCCAGGTATACCTGTTCAGGACACCGGAAGACCTGAAAGAACTCTCGGCAATGGGTGCCAAGATACGTTTGTGTAAAGGTGCATATAACGAACCGGCTGATATAGCCATAAAAAGGCATGAGGATATTAGAAAAACATACGCAGACATGTTAGAGATGCTGTTCAGGGATGGGGGACTTGAACTTATTGCAGTGGCAACCCATGATGATGAACTTATCGAACTGGCCAGGCAACTGAACAGGGAACACCCCCGCAATTTCGAGTTCCAGATGCTGATGGGTGCACATGACAAACGAAAAGATGAACTGGCCGGGGAGGGGTATAAGGTCTGTGGTTATATACCCTACGGGAAGGGCTGGCTGGGTTATTTCCTACGCAGGCTCAATGAGCAGAAGCGGGACATTAAGACTGCATTGGTTTGTGTTATTAAAGGGGATTGAAGTAGTGGGTTTACAGATTACTGCGATTGTATTTTAATTGCTACTTTAAATTTATATAGATGCTATTACCTCACATTCCGCAGGTAAATTCCAAAAGTGAAT
>DAOUWY010000207.1 GCA_030666885.1 Methanosarcinales archaeon | reverse complement strand
GCAACGATAAAAAAGAAGTATCAATCACCAGCACATAAATTTAACGGCTTCGTCTACAATGATAATTGGTTACATAATCTATTGATTTCTGCATCAATGGGAGGCTATCGCTACTAACCACAGAAAACATCAGAACCAGGATTTTTTATATCAGTTCTTTTTCGCACAAGATTGTGACGAAGACGCACATATGATCTGAATTCTCTATGGAGTTTGGGAAAAACTCTTGAAGGCTTGACCATGTTATTTAAAGCAAGTTGTGCAATAAATTCAGAATCGATCTTATCCGTCTTTTTATAAGAATATGCCTTCATATCAGAGACTTTTTAATATATTCTGAAAATACCATACTCACACATATAGTTTGCGAAATACTTATGTTGTGGCCAGGAAATAATAAAAAGTCTCAGAATTCGATAGATTCCAGCCTCAACAGTTCCAGTTTAAGTCCAACTCCAAGGGAATAGCCGCCAGGCCCATGTTTTGAGACTATGCGGTGACATGGGATAATTACAGGCACCCTGTTCGACCCAAGGGCATTTCCCACGGCCCTCACTGCTTTTGGCCTGCCGATCATACCGGCAAGCCGGGAGTAGGTAATACAAGTGCCCCAATGGACGGACCTGGTGGCAGTAAGCACTTCCTGCTGGAACGGTGTATAACCGGATAGGTCCACATCATAGAATGAGAAATCTACGTTTTCTCCCATGAAGTATCTTTGCAGGTCATGGGTTACCTGCATGGTTATACTTTCCTCACCCGAACGTTGCTCAAATAACTTCACAGACCTGATAGACACAGGATCTGCTTTCACAGCCACCCATCTTTTCACATTTTTAGCAAAAAAGCAATCCATTGCATGTTTTTCCATGATCATTTAATATACCAATCAGAATCATCTGTTACCTGAACATTTGTTGCCTGGACATTTACTGTCTGGATATCTGTTACTGCATCATTTGAAGTATCCTGGCCCGCCGCCTGGCAGATAGCTTCATTGAAATCCCTCTGGTATTCCTGATGATAAAGACTTCCGAAACTGAATTTCAAGTCAGGGTTATGGAGTTTTTCCATTGTCCCTGCTTTTGGTACAATATCCACCTCGACCTGGCTAAGTTCCACTGCCTTTTCCATGGCCAACCTGAAATCCCCCAGACAATACGCTATCCTGTGTCTGTAATGCTGCCTTGTCAACTCAAGATAACGTGCCAGTCTCTTGCTCTCCAACTTGTGGAATTCCCGTTTGACCTTTGGTACGTCACACCGTCCCAGCATGAACTGGTAATCCATAAACGGATATTCGATATCCAGTTCCCTGGGAGTTACGCCGCAGGTACCAAATACCACTACATGGACCTGGTTATGAGTGAGATGCCTGAATATGATACTGTCAAACATTTTGTGTGAAGGACTTTCATGATATGGTTTTGCTTTTGAACACGGAACAAAGATGCATATCTCCCGCTTCGGGGGTTCATACTCGGTGAGAACCCATTCAACAGCCCTGACCATATCTGGGTGTTTTATTACATTTTCACCGATCAGGGGTTCAGCGGATCGTTCATGTTCGGGTATTATCACTTTTTCACCTCAAGTACTGGTATGTGTGATAATTTAATAAGTTTTCCAGCTACACTTACAAGTCCTGGTTTCTGTAAACTGATCCCGGACACATGAAGTTCCCCTGTCTCAACCTGTATAAGGCCTGAAATCCCATTCCTGGGCCTTGATCAGGTCCAATAGCAGCCTGCCCTTCTCATGTGGCAGTGACAGCAACAGTGCTGCAACATGCTTACACATCCGCAGCCTTGCAGTACCCCGCCGCCAGTCCTGGCAGTCGTGCAGGATGAACCGGCCGTTATAATCCACATAAATGGAATATCCGCCCACATCTGCCACCAGCAGGTCGGGCTCTTCCTTCAGCACCTCTACATCCTTAATCTGCCTGGCCCGCTCAAGCCGTCCGGCATCCATAAACTCAAGCAGCATCTTTTCAATCTCACCGGACGAGACCTCAAGGTCTGCAAACTCGGCAAGGGTAGTGGCTCTTGCGGCGGGTCTTGCCTGCCCGGTCCTGAGTTGTTTATGCATCAGTTCCTGCCCGGATGTGGTTATACCCAGCATCTCAAGCACATCCAGGCAGTTCTCAGGGGCATAGCCGTGGTAATGGTTGTTAAAATAACCCAGTACATCAACATCATCCGAAAGCTTCCTGATGGTCCCGGCCCAGGGCTCCAGTTCCCGTTTCGAATAGCGGTAGTTGTACCACACCCTTTCACCCCTGCCGTGCCACCTGATATAAGCAGTGTCCGTCGATGCCAGTTCCTGCTTAGGCAGTGCCGGACCATCTGTCATGACGGGAGTAATGTTATAGTTCCCGAGCAGGTGGGACGCATCATCGGCAAGCCATGTCCTGTTCCTGAACTCAAGAGCAAAATGAATGCCATTTGGGAGGACCGCCAGGAATCCTTCTACCAATGCATGTGAGTATTTCAGGGAAGGTGGAACCTGGATAAGGATACATGCTAGTTTGCCAGCCTTCTCAAGTGGTTGTAAGAGGTCGCAGAACCTCTGCACATCCTCCTCCACTCCAGCGGCAGTGTCCAGCCGTTTTTCATGGGTGATGGTGCGGTTGAGCTTCACTGAGAACAGGAAATCGTCAGGAGTATGGGAAGCCCAGCCCAGCACCAGCCCTGGCTTGGGATAGCTGTAATAAGTGGAATTGATCTCGGCTGTATTAAATACAGAAGTATATGCCTTTAATTTCGATGTTTCGTCCCGTTCATACAGGCTGCCCACCCAATCGCGATAGTCCCAGCCCGAACATCCAAGCCGTATTGTACCCATGAGAAAGACCCATTAAAGTTATAATCATTGACAATAGATTAACTTTTGTAATGCCAGAATACAGGATAGGAGCCGGAGGCTGGGGATATTTTGATATACCCGGCGAAGATAAGCTAAAAGCCTATTCAAAGGCGTTTGATTTTGTTGAGGTGAACTCCACATTCTATAATATCCCGCAATTAAAAACAGTAGATTCCTGGGCAAAGCGGGTGCCGGAAACTTTTATATTCTCAGTCAAATGCCACCGCGACCTGACACATAAATATTTGCTAAACCCCGCAAAGGGGGCAGGCTGTCTGCTTGAAGCATATCTGGATATATGCAGGAGACTTCACTCCAACCTGCTGGTGCTGGAGACGCCCCCGTCATTTAACCCGAACCAGGCGGTTGATAATATCAATGAACTGCTATCCTGGGCCCGGCTTGATGATATAAGGCTGGTATGGGAGATTAGATGGGGGCCGCCCGGTAAAGCACTTGTGAAATTGATGCAGGAGTTTAACATGGTGCACTGTGTGGACCTGTCCAGGGAGCCCGGGCCTGCATTTGAATCAGATATTTTATATTCCCGCCTGTTCGGGCAAGGTCTGCATAACCTGTACCAGTTCGACGATGCCGAACTGCTGGAGATAGATAAAAGAGTCCGGGATAGCGGTTCCGGGTCAATGTACCTGTCCTTCCACGGCGGGAGGATGTACAAGGATGCCGCACGGCTAAAAGTGTACAGGAAGGACGGTAAGTTCCCCAAGGTCACACAACACACCGGTGCCAAAGCGTTGCGGGATGTACTGCAGGAGGATGCGCGGTTCCCTGCAAGCAAGGAAGAGTTGATAGAAGCGCAGGGCTGGAAAGTGATCGATGTGGACTGGGACAGACGGATTCATGCTAAAGTGCTGCTTGAAAAACTGGATATTGGGATGTACGGGAGCGTGGAAGAAGTGGTGGAAAGGTTGGAATAATCAACTTTCAACTAATGGATTTAATCCACATCCACAGTCAGTACAAACCTTTGCTTGCTGCAGTTATTATCCTCTCTAAAGACATTTGCATCTTAAATTCCCCCTACATCTTCGATGATGTTATCAGTGGAGAGTTTAAAGGAACAGGTCACAGTGTTGACATTAACGTCATATGTACCCGCCTTCAAACCGTATACATCAAGCGGGACTTCTTCTTCGTAGGGTACAATGGCCTGTGTACACATCATACCTTTTGGTCGTTTTGTTGTTATCGTAATTGTGAATGTATTGCCGTCTCTTTTTTCTTCAACCCTCTCAATCGCTGTGCAGCCGTCTGGAAGGTATCCTTTTGCGATTACATGTATCTGTACTGGAAATGATTCGAGAACCAGTATTTCGGTGGATTCGACCACAGCAGTTCTATATGTGTAATCCCCGTCTTTTAATTCACTTCTTTTATCCTGCGTATCTGAATCTGGATATGAATCTGTGTTTGAATCTATGTCTGAATCTGTGTTTGAATCT
>DAOUWY010000321.1 GCA_030666885.1 Methanosarcinales archaeon | reverse complement strand
TTCCCCAGCCGTTTCACCATGATAGCACACCCCATATCCACAATAGCGAACAATGTCTCCAACCCATATTTTTCATAAACTTCGCCCCCAATCTTTGATAGTTTTTCCAGGTCGGAGCCGTTTTTGCCCACATCACAACCTATCAGGGTAACCCCGATTTCCTTTGCTGTTTTCGGGCTGACCGGTACGCTGCCGTACCGTTCCACATTTTCGGGAATTACCTCAATTGATATCAGTTCATGTATCTTCCTTGTATACTCTTTGATAACCTTCCCCCGCTTCATCCAGGTGAGCAATCCCACTGGTTTGTTTTTAAACAGGTCAAGGGCAGTACCTACTTTTTCATCCACAAGATGTGTGCCCTGGATAATGGCATCCGGAATGGCACCGGCATACCCTGCAAAATTCCCGGTAACCATGGCATATGGGGTCTCGTCATTGGTGATGCGACCATCCAGCGTTGTGCCGAAGTCGATGGATAGACATGGATTCCTGAAATCAATGCCAGCCCATTTTGCGCCTTCTTTAATACCGGCAGTGGCCAGTTCACCTTCCATCTCATTGGCGACCACCTCAAGTCCCGAGGCACCTACTGGGGGAAGTACGCCGCCCACTGCACCTGTGAATACGATCTTTTCTATCAAGCTGAACTTCCTGAAGCGCTGTGGCACGTTGTCTATGGACATGGCAGGGATCATGTGTTTGGGCGGTACTCCGGCCATCATACACCCGTTGGCCAGGGCCTTGACAAAATGGCCTACTTCGTCAGGCGAATCAAAACCGGCAACAACTCCTGTGGAGCGTACCACGAAGTGCAGGTCCTCTTTAATATCAAGGTTGGCTGTACAAAGCGATTCTTGCAGGGTATCACGTACCAGTTCAGCTACAGATTCTTTGGTAAGTGAAATGCCTGTAAGTGTTTTACCGAAAATCTCTTCATTTGGCCTCGGGCTCCTGACGTCCCGTGTCATGTTTACAGTCTTGTTGACGAGGCTGGTCTTGCCATCCTCCAGGTTAGTAGCAGTCAATATGCATTTAGTTGTGGTGTTACCCACTTCAACCGAAGCTACAATAAAATAAGGCTTGGACTTCAGGTCCAAAAGCCTGACATAAGGGCTTTCTGATATTTTTGGTTTTGGCCCGAATGTACTTTTTTTCAGTATTTTTACCGGATTGGTCATAGTTCGCAGACTTCTATAGGAATTGTAACAGATAAATTTTGTTTTCTAATGTTCTGCATAATATGTGTACACCCATGAACCTATCGGTTGGCTTACCTTTGTTTATCAATATTACGTAATAATATATTGATCTGCTCAAGCCCTGCATCTGTCTTGAACCCTGTTCCTGTAAAATGGGTGCGTGAAGCGTAAAATCCTGCCAATAACAGTGCCTCTATCAGTTCATCGATAGGTCCGGGCGAGATTTTATTTTTTTTGCACAACCAATGCTGGTCGTAATAGGTCACAACATCTATTTCACCACGGCAAAATTCAATGATCTTTACAGCTTGCTCCCACTTGCCCGGCTTTTTAGTCTCCAGTTCGACAAGCACTGCCTCACAGAAATCCCGATCCTGGATACTGCCCAGCCAGAGTGGTCCGGCAGGTTGGAGCGTACCTTTGCATTGGGGACAGATCGATACCAACTGTACAGCCAGCCCATATTTCCATGACCTGTATCCGCAATTCGGGCAGTGGACGATAAAACCCATTTTTTCCAGGGCATCATCGGCAGAGGGCACACCCTTTATGATCTCAAGATATACCCTGACATAGTGCCGTGTTGCATGGGTCAACAGCACACGTGCCCCTTTATCCCGGCGTCCCAGGGCCCGCATTGCCGCACCCAGCAGGATGCGTGCCCCCATCTCTTTGTGGTATTCGGTGTTCAACGGCACTGCCGCATACTTGCGTATTCCCGATTTCAGGTGTGCACCGCATAGTGGAGCGGTATCGGTGGCAGTGATGCACAGTAACCTGCGGGCTGAGCGGGCTGCAGCATCCAGGAACGGGGCAGGTGAGCCAAAGGGGTCAAGGTCAACAATGTCAAAATACTTTCGGTGCATGAGAGTATTAGCATTTTGTTGGGAGGAGGTACAGATATCTTCCAGATCGTTTAGTATTATATTTTTCCGGATTAATTCATAAGCATCCTGTTTCCAGTCGTTCAGGCAGCACCTGGGTCCCACCTCGGCTGCCATACGTATGCCCCTGATGCCTGAGGCTGACATAACGTCTGCGTAGGAAACCGCTTTAGTATCAAGGCCGTGATCTTTTATAAAAACTGCAACAGCAGAAATGGTAATATCACGGTTTAATTCCATTTCAGG
>DAOUWY010000103.1 GCA_030666885.1 Methanosarcinales archaeon | reverse complement strand
TGGTTAATCTTCTTTGCAATGATCCATTTATCATACTTGATCAGAATAAATTAAAAAGTCTCAATCTTACTGGCGATGATTGTCGGACAGCCTATATACAAATATGTCATCACAAAGAAACAATTATGTAGATAGCCATCTATCTACACCTCCTTAAATACCAGGACGCTGATGACCATGTTCTTACAATTTAAATCACAGGTTACCCAGGCACTGACCTTAGCCCTTGAAGCAAACGGTCTGGAAGTAACAGAACTTAGCCTTGAAGAATCGGTCCATGCAGATATTGCCTCATCGGTAGCGTTCAGGCTGGCCCCGCTATGCAGGAAAAACCCGGCAGACATAGCGTCAATGCTGGCTGCATCTGTCAAGGTACCCGAAGACGGACTGATCGACAGAGTTGAAACAAAGGGGCCGTATCTCAATTTTTTTATTAACAAGACCTTCCTGGACCGGACCGTGACTGCCATACGTTCACAGGGACAAGATTACGGCAGCCAGGGCGGGCGCGGCAAAGTCATTCTGGAGCACACCTCTGCCAACCCAAACGGCCCCCTGCATGTGGGACATATCCGCAATTCGATTATCGGGGATACCATTGGCCGTATCCTTGAAAAGGCAGGGTATGAGGTGGAGACCCAGTACTACATCAATGACATGGGCAGGCAGATAGCCATAGTCTCATGGGCGCTGGAACATTTTGATTTTGATACTACAAAGAAGTCAGACCATGCCATTGCAGATGTCTATATCCAGGCAAACAGGGTGTTGAACGACGAACCTGACAAGATGGCCGGGATAGACGAACTGATGCAGCGCATCGAACACGGTGTCCCGGACGTGGCAGAGCGGTTTAAACATGCCGTAGACCTGGCCATGGAAGGTATTAAACAGACCCTGGGGCGCATGAACATCCACCATGATTCCTTTGCCTGGGAATCCTCCTATGTCCGCAACAGCAGTGTCAGCACCACAGTGAGCCGGATTATGGATACGGGCAGGACCGTTGTCGATGATAGTGCCCTGATGGTCGATCTGTCTGACTATGGTTTTGAGAAAAAACTGGTGATACAGCGCAGCGACGGCACATCCCTGTACACAACCAGGGACCTGGCATACCACCTGTGGAAAGCCGGACAGTGCGACAGGATGATCGATGTGCTGGGAGCAGACCATAAACTTATATCCGGACAATTGAAGGCAGTGTTGAATGCACTTGGTGAGAACGAACCTGAGATCGTGATCTTCGAGTTCGTCTCCCTGCCCGAGGGCAGTATGAGCACCAGGCGGGGTAAATTCATCAGTACCGATGAACTGCTTGACCAGATAAATACACAGGCACTGGCAGAAGTGGAAAAACGAAGGCCCGACACATCTGATGATTTTAAGCAGGAAGTAGCGAACTTCGTGGGTATAGGAGCCATCAGGTATGACGTAGTCAAGGTGACGCCCGAAAAATCCACTGTTTTTGACTGGCGTGAAGCACTGGATTTTGAGAAACAGGGTGCTCCTTTCATCCAGTACAGCCATGCCCGGGCATGCAGTATACTGGCCAATGCAGAAGAATCGGGTGTAAAGCTGGCAGACCTGGAACATGACATATCCGTACTGGTGGAAGACCAGGAAATCGAACTGATAAAAAACCTGGCCCGCCTTAGTGCAGTTATCGATACGGCAGCTACAGACCTGAAACCCCATCACCTTGCTACCTATGCCAGGGAAGTGGCCGATTCATTCAACCAGTTCTACAGGTACGTACCTGTGCTAAATGCCGAAGTTTCCCTGCGGGACTCTAGACTGGTACTGGTGGACTGTGCAAGAAACGTGTTATCAATTGTGCTTAATACCCTGGGTTTACATGCACCAAAAAGTATGTAAAGAAATACCGAAAAAGTAATTATCATTCTGCTCCAATCACAGTTGATCAGATATTGAGGTCTACAAAATGCAATACCATGCCGAAGTTACCATCGGGCTAAAAAGCGGGATGCTTGATCCCGAAGCCACTACTATCAAAAAGGCACTCGAACACCTGGGATTTCCAACTGATTCACTGGAAATGCAAAAACGGTTCGTTCTTGAACTTGATGCACCTTCCAGGGATGTGGCAGAATCCCTGGTGGATGAGATGTGCAGGCGGCTGCTGGCAAATCCTGTGATACATAATTTTGACATAGAAATAGAGGAATCAGGATGAAGATAGCTGTACTCCAGTTCGGCGGCAGTAACTGTGACTATGATGTGCAGTATGTGCTAACAGAGGTTGTGGGTGTAGATGCCGACCTTGTATGGTACAAGGATGAACTGGAAGGATATGATGGCGTGGTAGTACCAGGGGGATTCTCGTACGGCGATTACCTGCGGGCAGGCGCAATAGCTGCCAGGGCACCCATAATGAATTCGGTAAGGAAGATGGCGGATAAGGGACTGCCTGTAGTGGGTATATGTAACGGGTTCCAGATACTGGTGGAATCCGGACTATTGCCTGGTGCACTTATGACCAATCGCTACCCAAAGTTCAGGTGCGACCGGGTCAACCTGAGGGTGGATAATAATACATCCCCGTTCACAAATTCTTTTAAAAAAGGCCAGATCATCAGGATACCCATTGCACACATGGAAGGCAATTATTTTGCCAAAGAGCATACTATATCCGAACTTAACTCACAGGACCGTGTAGCATTCCGGTATGTGGATGAGCAGGGTAATGCTACCAGTGAGGTAAACCCCAACGGGTCCATTGAGAACATTGCGGGAATCCTTAATGGGCAGGGTAACATACTTGGGATGATGCCTCATCCTGAACGGGCATCTGAAAATATTCTCGGTTCTAAGGACGGTAAGAAGATATTCGATTCAATGGTGGAATATATTTCATCATTTTAGTTAAATAAATTTTTATATTTACATATAATATTTCACATGAGTTTTGCTTTTGAGAGCGGAGGCTGTGGTCTGGTACTGGTGGAGGGGATTACAGGCGAGCAGTTGGTGGGGCGGTCTGATAATACTCCATCGTTGACAAGTCAATTTTTTCACTAAGTCAAACGTTGTGATAGCACACCCAACCGCAACAGAGTTGCGATGTATACAAGTTCTTCCTATATTGAGATTGTCGAAAAAGCCTAATTTTCGAATATTTCAGCTTTACTGTCTAAACTTGACCGGGCGCAGCATAGTGATTTAGTTTTAACAATATTTCTGAAAGTTTCAATTCAGGCGCTTTTCAGGTACTTTTCCGACAATATCTTTAGGTATTTTTCCGACAGTCCAATAATATTATAACATGGAAAATAAAAAATTATGCACAACTATTTTGTGAATAATGCCCTACAATAATATAAGTTAAGAAAGAGTGGAGTGAAAGTATTGCGACGTTTGAGTAAAAGAAATGAGCCGCCGGTGGGAATTGAACCCACGACCTACTGATTACGAATCAGTCGCTCTGCCAAGCTAAGCCACGACGGCAAAAAGTTACTAATCAATTCACGCTAATATCTGCCGTATCCATTATCTACTTATCGTTCTTTCGGATACGCTTTAATTCCACCTCACCTATGGAAGGCACATAACAGGCTTCCAGTCCCAGACGATCAAAATCCTCATCCGTAAACATTTCCTTCAACTGCATTGAATCCAGCCTGTCCTCCTTTTTGAGTTGATTATTAATATTGCCGAGATAAAATCTCTCCTTTGACCTGGCAATCTTAGCAAGGATATTCAAAAGCCTTGTCTTTTCAATTCTACTAATCTGTAAAACGGATTCCATCACCTCATTGTTCTCAGTTTCCGAAATCAACAACCCCTCCGTTTCCACTGGAACATCAGCAGGTTTATGATGTTTCACCCATTCCGTGATCAGTTGCGCACTTTCCCTGCCTGAACATACCTTCATTTCCCTGTCCATCCAATCCGGCAGATACTCACTCACCCCCATCCCGCCCTTGATCGCAAACCTGGAATCACACAGCACCAGCACTCCATCTTCATCTGCTGCACGGTGTACCCTTCCCAATGCCTGCAGTGCCCGGTTCATGGCAGGCAGGGTATAAGCTATGAACATCCCCTGTTTTTTCCCGTACTTACCTTTGTAATACTCATTCACAGTCTTCTGTATCTCGGTATATGCAGTCAGCGGCAGTCCCACCACCATGGCACCTTTTAAAGCTTCACCCCGGTAGTCGATCCCCTCACTCATCTTGCCGCCTGCCACCGCAAGCAGTACCCCTGGTTTTGTAGCACTCTTAAGCCCGGCCTGGAAGAATCTGGCCAGCACTGATGATACCTCCTTCGAGTCCCTGGGTTCAAGGTAGACCTGTTTGCCTGCTGCCTTTGCAATCGTGATGCAGACATCCATGTACTGGTTCAGTAGATTATATGAAGTGAAGTAGACCACAACATTGCCGGGTACCTTTATGATGAATGCTTCCAGATGCTGCTGAATCTCTGTCACATTATCCAGGTCATCCCTTAGCGAACTCTGTGTGGTGGCCCTGCCAGCTGCCAGTACCAGCCTGTTCTCAGGAGGGAACTGGTTTGGGAGTGTCAGTATGGTTGCCCTGCCATTTTTAGCAAAATAGTACAGTTCATACGCTTCAGGCGGCGAAAATGTCCCCGAGATCATTACAGTAGCATGGTGCTGACCCACCACGCTCTCTATCTGCAGGCTGGGGTCAAGGTTGCGTATCTCCAGCGTAGTTGACGTGTATGTATTACCGCCCACCTGGCGTTTATCAGTGTATTTCAGGGGCACGTACGCCTCATCGTTCTTTGCGAAGTTCAGCATGAACAGGAAATCACCTACCTTTTGCAGGTGTATCTCAGAGTATTCGGATCCTTTCTCCTTTTGCTTTGCTATCACATCACCCAGGTTCATCAATTCAGCCACCATCCTCTCATCCTCACGTACCAGGCTTTCACCAAACACGAAATCCGAGAACATGTGCGGGTCGAACCATTCCTCTGATGATGTGCCTTTATCGTTCATCTTTTCCATGAACTTCATTATCCTGGGCAGTATCTGCTCTGCCACGGCCAGGCTCTGGTTCAGGCCCGCCTTCCTTGCCTTCATCCTTGAGGATTCCACTTCTTTTATGGCTTTTTTAACAGAGAACTGGGGCAGGACATCACTGTTCACGGCCCGTACAGTATCCCCCAGGTTATGGGCCTCATCTATTAGCAGAATGGTCTTTTCAGGTTCCAGTCCCAGCCAGCTGTACATGGCATCCCTGTAGGTATCATCGAACACATGGTTGTAGTTCAGGATAACCACATCGGCACCTTCTGCCGATATTGCCATAGCTTCATAGGGACAGATATCGCCACAATGTTCGTCCAGTTCGTCCAGGTAAATAATATTGTCCCCTATGGCCCGGCCAATTTCCTGGGCTTTCCTTGAACTGCGAAACTTAATTTCCCCATCAATTAAATAAGCCTCCCTGGACAGCAAATAATATGGACAGCAGGAACGCCCTTCTTCCCTTTCATCCATTATCAATTCAAGCAGCGAATCATCCTTTGAAGGGTCATAGACCGTATCCTGCGACCTTCCTGCCAGATACATATATTCCTTCATCCTTGATTCCAGCAGTTGCCTGGTCCTGATCTTTAATAAATCGCAGCCCAGGTAGACGCTGTCCATCTCATCCCTCAACCGGCAGGTCTTTGCCTTGCCTACCAGATATGCAACTCTTGGTCGCTTGTTGGTGTTTTGCCTTATTTTCTTAATCTCGTCAAGGTAGATAGAGACCTGGCTTACAGTGCGCAGTACTACCACTATTTGTTTGTCATTCCTGGCAGCAAGCAGAGCCGACAAAACACTGGTCTTCCCGCTGCCGGTGGGTGCATCCACCATAAATACACTGTGAGCTCCGGTGCGTACTATTTCAGTCGCTGTTTCCAGCATTTCACGCTGATGGGGCCTGTATTCGGGATAGGGGAACCAGCGGTCGATATCCTTATCCAAAGCTTAACACATCTCCACATAATTTTCAAGCATTTTCAACCTCAAGTCCCCACTATTAACGCTCCACAGGTTGCCTAAGCCGTAGTCGATGATCACGATGTCTCTCATGTGGTACCAGAAGGATTTGAGGATAAATAAATGTGAGGATTGGGAGGCTTGGTCAGGGTATATTGTACATCCAGCTGTGGGTATCAGGTATCTCTCCGTAATGGATGGCCGTGATCTCGTCGAACAGTCTCCTTGCTATTGGTCCGATCTGGCCGTGACTGATACGGATATTTGTTTCCCTGTACTGGATCTCATCAACCGGTGAGATAACGGCTGCGGTACCGGTACCGAATACTTCCTGTAACCGTCCTTCTTTCGAGGACTGGATGAGTTCATCGATTGAGATGCGCCGCTCATTGACATTCATGCCCCACGATTTTGTCAGGTACAATGCAGTATCACGGGTAACGCCGGGCAGGATTGAACCTTCCAGTGGTGGTGTTATCACTTCATCATCTATAACAAAGAAGATGTTCATGGTACCCACTTCGTCGATATATTTATGGTGCTCACCATCGAGCCACAGGACCTGTGTGAATCCTTTCTCCTGTGCGATCTCGGCAGGGAGGAGGCTGGCTGCATAGTTGCCTGCGGTCTTTACATCCCCAACTCCGCCTTTGACTGCCCTTACATATTCCTCGGGCACAAACAGGCTGACCGGATTGAACCCTTCTTTGTAGTATGCACCTACGGGGGAGAGGATTATCATGAACCGGTATGTAGAGGATGGGTGGACTCCAACGAAATTACCTGTACCGAAAATAAAAGGACGTATG
>DAOUWY010000263.1 GCA_030666885.1 Methanosarcinales archaeon | reverse complement strand
TCGCAACGTTTGACTTACGCCAGAAATGACCTTTTAATTACGATTTTACAGAACACTTTTTATATCTCCTTTAATAATATCAATATGAGGCCTATAACACATGGACAAGCTTATTATCTGCATCGACCGTGACGACGATATCGGATATAAAGCCGGGGAGACCAGTCCGGTCATCGGACGGGAAAAAAACCTGGAAGCTGCAATGAAACTTGGTATAGCCGACCCAGAGGATTCTGATATCAATACAATATACGCTGGTGTAAAACTTTATGATCAACTTGTGGAAAACGGGCTGGACGTAGAACTCATATCTATTGCAGGGGACCGTGATGTAGGTCTTATCTCTGACCAGAAGATATCTGACCAGATTGACAGTATCCTGGCAAAATATAATGTCAAGAACGCCATCCTCGTCTCTGATGGAGCAGAAGACGAATCAGTTATGCCCATTATAGAATCCAGGATAAAAGTGGACGGTGTCCACAGGGTCATAGTCAAACAAAGTGCAAACCTGGAGAGTACATATTACATACTAAAAACCGCCTTCAATGACCCGAAAATATCCCATTCCTTTTTCGTACCTATTGGCCTGGCCACTGTGATATATTCCATCTTCCTCTTTGCAGGCGATCCCAAATACGCATGGGCCGCCATCCTGGGTGCTATCGGTGCTTATATGCTGTTTCGGGGTTTCGGACTTGATGACATACTGGAAGAATTCAAATCCAATATGAAACAATCCCTGGTCACAGGCAAGATATCTTTTATTACTTATTCCATTGCCTTGATATTGACTGTCATAGGAACAATAATAGGTGTTGCCAGGTTCTGGGAATATTATACACGGATTGATATTTTCGTTGGTATAATAATACTTTTCATGGTATTCGTGAACATATCCATATGGTGGTATGTAGCGGCAGGATGGATAGCCACTATTGGCAGGATGATCGATCTTCAAAGAGAAGGCAATAATTACAGACGCTACTGGTCTTACCTGTTCTTCCTGTTCTCATCAGGATTGCTGTTCTGGGGTGCCAGTACTTTTATACTCTCGGTAAGTAGTTCAGTTGATGAATTTTACATCACATCAGATACCGGTCGCAATCTCCTTGTACTTTCAATTGTCGGTGCAATCATCATATCGTTAATAGGTATCTGGATATCAGCGAGGACATCAGATGCATAAAGCCAGTAAAAAACAACATGACATTGATGCCGTTGTAATCGGAGGTGTGGGTTTTAACCCGGCAAATTACAATTTCTTGACAATCAAAGTAAATACTCCTTACGGCACAGTAGAGGTACAAACAGGGAATGTACCTCACCGAAGCAGGACGCTGGAATTTGCACTGATACAGAGGCATGCCAATGATGATACTTTATCAGGTGCCAAACACCTC
The DNA here is from genome assembly GCA_030666885.1 of Methanosarcinales archaeon. Taxonomy (GTDB): domain Archaea; phylum Halobacteriota; class Methanosarcinia; order Methanosarcinales; family Methanocomedenaceae; genus Methanocomedens_A. Next base: position 1,802 of record DAOUWY010000263.1, on the reverse strand, counting down.
CCCCCCCACAAGCTCAATTACAGGGCCAATGTATGGGCTGCAAAATCACTGGGTGCAAACAGGGTGATAGCTACCAATTCAGTTGGTACCATGGGCAGCCATCCCCCTGGAAGTTTCCTGGTAGCTGATGATTTTATTGACCTGACACGGTCAAGGGTGAATACATTCTATGATGACAGGACAGTCCATGTTGATATGACTAAACCCTACTGTCCCGAGATAAGTGCCTGCCTGCTAAGTTCCCTGGAAAACAACCACATGGAACCTTACAAGGGTGTGTATGTTTGCACAGAAGGGCCACGGTTCGAGACTGCAGCAGAGATACGCATGCTGGGAACTTTCGGGGATGTGGTAGGTATGACAGGACTACCTGAGGTTGTGCTGGCACGGGAGTTGGGGTTGTGCTATGCATCCTTATGTATTATTACCAATAGGGCATGCGGACTTGGTGGAAATAAACTGACTGCCGATGAGGTCCTTGAAATGCTGGGAAAAAAAGAGGAAACACTTCGCACCATCCTGCTGGATGCAATTGTATCGTTACCGTCGCACAGCAATTGCGGCTGTAAGGACGCCATCAAAGGGGCTACTATCTAATCCACTGTGCCGGATTGTCGTGTTTTTCGACGTATAGGAAAGTATATACTTTCTTGATAGCTTTTTCAACAGTCATTTCACCCTTTGCAACTTTTCGGGCCAGGTTCCTGGGTATAGAGGTCTTTCTGTTGGAATATTCACGGCTGTATTCCCGGATTCGTTTAATCTCACATATTTATGGATCAACTTCCTGTATGGACTGGAACAGGGTAAAATCATCAGTGATAAGAGCAATTTATTTTGTCCTGATATGCCCTCCAAATTATGTCCAAAATTTAGCCCAAACGTATATAGATATAATTGTGAATTCACAATACCCAGATATCTTTTCCCAGGATGTGTAAAATCTTATTTGCCAGATTTATTTTCCGGATTTCTTTGCCAGTTCCTCGACCACATCCTTTGGTAGTGCTTTGGCAAGATTTAATTTGGTTACGCATCTGGTTGGAATATCTCTTTTCTTTGCTTCTTCACGTAATGACTTTGCATCGATTTTCTTAACAAGTTCTTCAATTTCCATGTAAATAACACCTCAATTCCAATATGAATTCTTTTCCATAACTAATGAATGTTATTGTGCCAGGTCAGCCTTGGTAAAATTATACTCGTTGGTTATATTTACGCTAAAGGGCAGGTCACCGGAATGTGCCTGAAGTATCAGTTCACCCAGCTCTTCTTCCATTACCTTGCTTATCCCAATAATGGATGTGGTTAGCCTGGGATTCACGTCTATCACCCATGGCTTATCAGCCAGCACAATATCCACACCAACATATCCCCGGCAACCCAGTGCTTCTGCACTGCGCCGCGCCGCCTGGAATAACTCCCGGTTCCTGCCTGAATCTACGCCAACCGTGCCCCCGTTGTATTGTATCGCGCTGCCAATGCTGATATTTTGCCGGTTAACTGTCAGCGGCAGGGTAGGAGGGGGCAGGATAAGGGGGGACTGAGAATAGGATTTGGACCGGGATTGGGTATCATCTCCCACCAACAGGCTGGCGCTCAGATGCTCTCCCTCTATATACCTGGTTGCCACAAAACCTTCTGGTATCATGGTGGCATAAGAATACCTGGTAAGGGTGGTATCTTCTGAAGCACATCCCCACCTGGGTTTGAGCACTATCCTGTCGCCAAGGGAAAATACAGTCGGCTCACCGGACACAGTTGTGGCGGGGACTTTAATTCCTTCATTTTCCAGTATCCTG
>DAOUWY010000098.1 GCA_030666885.1 Methanosarcinales archaeon | reverse complement strand
AGCCGATTACGGTGCCCTGGGCTGCCTGGCAGGGGCTGAGGCGGGTTCGGGTGTACCTATGTTCAGGCTCAGGTCAAAGCCGTCCAATACCGAATTAAAAGCCCTGGGTGCAGCCATGGCAGCTTCCGGTGCAGTTGCATTATATCATGTAGAGGGAGTCACCCCTGAATCAGGGCATCAAGAGTTCCCTGGTGAGACTATTATCATAGAGCGCAGACAGATCGATGATGTATTTGAAGAAGGATGTGGAAAAAGATATGGGAACAGATTTGGGGAAGGATGCGGGAATAAACCTGACCTGGTGGCACTGGGCTGCCCCCATTACTCTGCCAGTGAACTGGAAGAAGCAGCACGCTTACTTGAAGAAAATACCCCTGCAAAGGAGGTATGGATATGCACATCCCGCATGGTCAGGGATGCAAATCCCGGACTGGTACGCAGAATAGAAGACAGCGGTGCAAAAGTGTTTGTGGATACATGCATGGTAGTATCACCTGCCACAGACCGTTTCGGATGTGTACTGACAGATTCGGGTAAAGCCTTCAAGTATATCCCGAACCTGTGTGGTGTAGGGGCCAGGATTGCACATATCAACGATTGCCTGGCAGGAGAGGATGGCGATTAGGACCTTAAAAGGCAGGCCTATCTCCAGGGGACAGGCAGAAGGAAAGGCACTGGTTACTACCCAGTCCATTTCATTTCTTGGCAGTATAGACCCTGACACAGGTGTCGTGGTTGAGAAGGGACACGAACTTGAAGGTAAGGATGTGACGGGGAAGGTCCTTGTGTTCCCTTCGGGAAAGGGTTCCACAGTGGGGTCGTATGTGATGTACCAGTTGAAAAAGAACAAAACTGCCCCGGCAGCAGTTATAAACAGGTCCGCCGAACCTATTGTGGCAGTAGGGGCTATCATATCTGACATACCAATGGTGGACAGCACCAAACCGGATGCTGTTGATACTATAAGAACCGGGGATAAGGTAAGGGTCGATGGGACCAGTGGGGCTGTTTATATTTTATGAACCATACTGAATTCATGAACCATACCGAAGATAATGGAACAGACAGGTCTGAAACCGAATCTGCTATTACTGAATCTGCTATTTTTAAGATTATCGAGTCCGAAGTGCCGGATTTCAGGATATATGAGTATGCAATTGAAGATGGTTCATATTTTTTCTACGGCAATCCAATAGATGACCCGAAGGACATGTTCAGACGTCTCTGGGTCCCAATTTCAAGTATGGGCTATGACATCCGGATTGCATATGAACTAGGTGAGTATGTACTTGTAATAAGCCCTGTTACCCGGAAGAAGGACCGGATATGGATAAATGTGCTACTGGCATTTCTTACAGTTATCACGACCATGTTTGTGGGTTCCATGATGTTCGGTGTTGACCCCTTTTCCAATCCGGCAGCTATATTGAAAGGTCTGCCTTTCACCCTGGCCATCATGTTCGTGCTGGGTTCGCATGAGATGGGGCATTACATTGTAGCAAGAAAACACGGTATGAAAACCTCGTGGCCGTATTTCATTCCCTTTCCCACTATAGTGGGAACCATGGGTGCAGTGATAAAACATAAAGGACCGATCCCGAACCGGAAAGCCCTGTTCGATGTGGGTGTGGCAGGCCCCATTGTAGGATTGATTGCATCAATAATTGTAACAGTGATAGGCCTATCTCTTACTCCACTGAACACAGTTATCCCGGATGGATCAATGCTCCTAAAGCTATCATCCCCGGTTCTGTTTGATATTATTGGGTACCTTGTAGGAGGGATTGAGGCCGAAACTGTTATGCATCCCGTGGCATTTGCAGGCTGGGTGGGTATGCTTGTGACCGCACTGAACCTGATACCAGCAGGCCAGCTTGACGGTGGACATATGCTGCGTGCCATGCTTGGTCCGAGGTCAGCCTATGTATCTGCCGTGGTACCTTTCGTTTTGCTTTCTCTTTCATTGTTCATCTATTTCGTGATGCAGCAAAATGGTGGTATGTGGTTGTTCTGGGGATTGGTCATCACATTGTTTGCAACGGCTGGCCACCCCGAACCCCTGGAGGATTTGGATTACCTGGGTAGCAGCAGGATACTGGTGGGGCTGCTGGTCTTTGGGGCAGGCCTGCTGTGTGTAACACTGGTCCCGATCCAGGTGTAGGGGGTTTGTAAACCTGGGTAGAATAAGTTTCAGGTTGGACAGTAAGAACCGCAATAGCCTTGCCGCCCTTATACCCCTGGTCCGGGGGGCGCAAGTTGTGCATGGGCCGGTGGATGGAATTATGGCGTATAGTTTTGCTACTGCACAGGCAGACAGGGTCTTTGATGAAATAAGAAACTCCTCTACAGATTCTATTTACATTGCAGGCGGAGCGCACCCTTCAGCAAGGCCTGGTGAATGCCTTGAATATTTTGACTACGTGGTGATAGGGGAAGGGGAAGAGACCCTACCTGAACTTATTTGCAGCATCGACAATGGTGATCGTAATCCGGCTGATGTGGATGGGATAGCGTATAAGGATGGGGGACGGTGCGTGATAAATGGAAAAAGACCTCCAGTTGACCTTGATAAGTATCCTCCGTTCTCAAGGGACGGGCTAAAGGGCTATATCGAGATCAGCAGGGGCTGCCCTCATAACTGCGGTTACTGCCAGACCCCACGCCTGTTTGGACACAGGATGCGGCACCGCAGCCCTGAAGTGGTGGCCGGATATGCTGGTATGATGCGGGATGTGAGGTTCGTTTCACCCAATGCTTTTGCCTACGGCTCAAGCGGGCAGGGGGCCGAACCTGATCGGGTACAGGCGTTGCTGGAGGCCATTCCTGACAGGTGCAGGATATTCTTTGGTACTTTTCCGTCTGAGGTCAGGCCAGAGTTCGTGACCACAGAGATGCTTGAGCTGGTGAAGCAATACTGCCACAACACATCATTGAGCCTTGGTGCCCAAAGCGGCAGCCAGGGTGTGCTGGACGGAATCGGCAGGGGTCATACTGTTGAGGATGTGAGATATGCTGTTGAACTATGCAGGGACTATGACCTGACGCCGATTGTGGATATTATTTTCGGGCTGCCCGGTGAAACCGTCGCTGACCAGCAGGAGACGCTGGACTTAGTCGGGTTTGTGGTGGATAAAGGCGGGCGCATACATTCCCACTACTTTACACCACTACCCGGGACGCTTCTGGAATATGCAGTGCCGTCGCCTGTGGGTAAAGATGTGAATCGGGTGATGGGGCGACTGGCCCTGGGCGGGAAGGTTACGGGTGTGTGGGAGGCGGGGGTTCGCAGATGACACAATGCTGGCGTTTACAGTGGCGGTGCATTTGGACTCTGAGATATTATTGGTGGTTGTGGTGTTGGCGTGGAGGATGCGGCTTGTTGAAGAAAGACCCAGAAGAAGGAAATTTATTAGAAAAAAGTAAATTGACAGATATCAGATATATTCAGGTCTTTTGTTTATCGGTTAAATTGTAAGAAGTAGAGGATTCCAGAACCATGACCTTGTCTTTTATTTCGGTTAGTTCATATTCTATTTTTGATATTCTTGTATCAAAGAGAGTATTAAAGTCAACCCTTAGGGAATGGATTTCAGAAGTTATTTCTATTTTATTCTGATCTACTTTATCACCAAGGTCACTGAAACCATCTTCGGTGACAGTAATGAGTTTTTTAAATAAATCTATAGCATTATCCAGTCTTTCGTCAGTTTCTCCATCACCAACAACCTTATTAAAACCTTCATAATCACCTGAATAAGTGGAATATTCCTGCTCGATATTAGTAACATTGATAAGGCTATTTGAGATATTTATTGCCTGAATTAGCTTATCCAGTTCAGATTGCTCCCCCTGTGCAATGATTTTTACCTTACCATCCGGAAGGTTTTGAATAAATCCTTTAATACCTAATACATTGGCTATAGATATGACTTTTGCCCTGTAACCAACACGCTGGACATTGCCTGAGATATGAAGAGTAACTTTTTTCATTGAAATTTCTTTTATTTGTGAACTAATATAAAGGTTTCTAATGACTGAGACCGTTACATTACATGTTGGTATTATCAAACTAACCGCAGATGAACGCCGATAAACGCGGATACGCTGCCTGAAAATCTGTGTTCATCTGTGTTTATCTGTGGTTTAATTAGATTCACCAACACGAATTGTAACGGTCTCTAATGACTGTGGTTGTTTTTACAAGCCTACATATAGTATATCTTTTAACAGCTGTAGCAGAGACAACAAGCACCGATCTACTTTTCATTTTCCTGCGTAGTAACACCTACGCCCGGTCAACAACGCCAGGGACGAGGTGCACAGAACGGCAGCCAGAACGTCCTGGACGGAATCAGCAGGGGGTCTCATATGGTTGAGGATGTAAAATGTTCTGTTGAACTATACAGGGACTACGACCTGACGCCGATTGTGGATGTTATATTCGGGCTGCCCGGTGAGACAGTCACTGACAAGCAGGAAACGCTGGATCTGGTTGGATTTATGGTAAATAAAGGCGGGCGCATACATTCCCATTATTTCACACCACTACCCGGGACGCCTCTGGAATATGCAGTGCCGTCGCCTGTGGGTAAAGATGTGAATCGGGTGATGGGGCGACTGGCCCTGGGCGGGAAGGTTACGGGTGTGTGGGAGCCGGATATTTGCAGGTAACGGTATTTCTTGAAATGTAAAAATCACAATGCTCGTGGGCTCTGGGATATGCTTAAATAAAAGGTGACATGATTGCTGCTTTATCCATTTTCTGCTCAAAGATCAATGCCTGTTTAAGGGTACCTGCAACCACTTCTTTATGTTGTAGGTCAAATACGCTTCTCTTTTGTTTTGATATGACCAATGTCTCATTACTTCCACTCCAATAATTAATTTATCGTGTCGGTGGATACCGATTATTTCACATATCTGATAAGGTATGACTATGTTACCTTTTTCATCCACATCAACAATTTCCACATTAGAATTCATATAAAAGATAATATGAAAGACTGGTATATAATAATCACTGAAAATATCTACAAAATATTCAAATGATGTGCAAAATGGATTCTGGATAGCAGCATGGTTGTTATCAAGCGGCTCCAACTGACATAACTATCTGCCAGAGTGAAGAAGGCCCCCTCCAAATCATCCAGAACGGGGGCTGGTTCTTATCTGCCTGGCTCATTGATTCGCAAATACTTCCTCCCGCTCACCATATACGCCATAGCCCCCAGGCCGCCGGGTGTGATCGGAAGAGCAGATACCAGAGCCACTGATGGCGCAATATCTCATTTACGTCCCATATACAATTATATACTTTCAAGTAAATTACTTCAAAGTATATGCATTTCATCGGCAGAAAAAAAGAACTGGAAATCCTTACAGAACGCTTCAATAGCAGCAAAGCCGAATTCTTATTGATCTACGGCAGAAGACGGATCGGCAAGACCGAACTGGTAAATAAATTCATATCAGCAGATCATCCAGGCATTATCTTGATCGGCAGGGAAGAATCAAAGAAACTCCAGCTTGACCGGTACTCAAGACTGCTTGCCGAATATTTCAACGATGACCTGCTAAGAAAACAGGGTCTTAAGGACTGGGATGCTTTCTTTGAATATGTCTACCAGAGGGCCAAAAAGCAGCGATTCATACTGGCACTTGATGAGTTCCCGTACCTGGTAAAGGACGACAAGGCCCTCCCATCCATATTGCAGGATTACTGGGATACCAGACTCAAGGACAGCGGCATCTACCTGATCATCCTGGGCTCCAGCATCTCCATGATGGAAAGATTGATCTCATACAAAGCTCCGCTCTATGGCAGGCGTACCGGCCAGATAAAACTCAATGCACTGCCTTTTACAGATGTGGCAGGTTATGTAGGGAACATGAAACGCGCTGTAGAACTGTACAGTGTGTTCGGCGGCACACCTGCATATATCACACAAACAGACCCCCAACAAGACGTTTACTGGAATATAGGCCGTAACATCCTGAGATTTGATTCGTTCATATACAGGGATATCAAGTTCATACTGCTTGAAGAACTTGAGGAGCCCAGGTATTATTTCTCAATCCTTGAGTCCATTGCCATAGGCAATGTTACAATGGGTAAGATAATCAATTATACAGGACTTGAACGCAGCCTTGTCGGAAAATACCTGAATGTGCTGATCGATCTTGGAATAATCAAGAGGGAAATTCCAGTAACAGATTCCGTAAGATCCAAAAAAGGGTTGTATTCTTTCAGGGATAATGCATTTGCATTTTGGTTCAGGTTCATCTTCCCTGCCGAGGACATGATCGACCTCGGGCATGGAGATGTAGTGCTGGAAAACATTAAAAATAGGATGAATCCTTATCTCGGCAGGATTTTTGAAGATATTGCAAAAGAATTCCTGTGGCTGTTGAACTATGGTATGGCTGTACCATTTACATTTTCAAAACTTGGATCATGGTGGTATAAGGATACAGAAATAGATATTGTAACAATGGATACAGGGTCCAATATCTTTTTTTGCGAAGTGAAATGGAAAGACCTGAGTACAGCAGAATCATTGGTTATAATCGAACGGTTGAAAGAAAAAGCCGGGCATGTCAGGTGGCATAATTCTAACAGAACAGAATATTATGGAATTATAGCCCGAAGAATAAAAGGAAAGGGAAAGAAAAAGCTTATTGATGCAGGTTATTATGCTTTCGACCTGAAAGATTTTGAAAAGTGGATGGCAAAATGAAATGGCTATGAATATCTCATTTCCTCCCGCTCACCACATACACCACAGCCCCTACCGCCATCAATCCCCAGTAACTTATGGCCCTGTCCAGTATGGCAATCCCCGCTGCCACGCCCGCATCCACCCCAACCAGCACGAACACGCCCACGATGGCGAACTCCACAGCCCCAAGGCCGCCGGGTGTGATAGGAAGAGCAGATACCATGGCTGCCGACAGCGCAACAAACAATATCAGGGACAGGCCGATGTGGATATTATGCAGCGGGGATAGCGATTCCACCACAAAGTACAGCCGGGCAGCTTCCATTCCCCATATAAGTATAGTATACACGATTATCAGCACAACAGAACTCCTGCCTGCTGATTCATGCAGCCCCTCAGCGAAATGGGTGAATATTTGCTCAAGT
>DAOUWY010000188.1 GCA_030666885.1 Methanosarcinales archaeon | reverse complement strand
TTTTAATTGACTGGTTAGCAGATTAAATTTACTGCTATCCTCCAATACCGGAGAAAGGGTATGCGTTTTGCAATACCTCAAGCCTTCTACCGCCCCCCTCTCCCCTACACTCACCCAGAGTGCCCCGTCCCACTCTGCTCCGCCAGCACTTGTGGTGTGGTAGGTGGCAGGCGCTTTTATGGTACCTCGTGGATGCTGGGTGCGTATAAACAAAAGCAATCAATCTTTAAACTTGTCGATTTATAGAAAGATATAAATAGTAATAGTTATGTTCTAATTAATGAGTACAAATCTATACAGATTTGAAGAAATTTACATGTGAATGTTTTGTTGGTGAGTTATATGCAAGATAAGAAAGGAAATAAAATACAGATTGGAGACCGGGTTAAAGTCCTGTGGGCAGTTGATAACAGGGAATATGAAGGTAAAGTGGTCAATATTAAGGAGAACATCGCATTATTATCGGCCAAGGACTTTTTTGTGTACGTCCATAGACCGGAACGATTATTGAAAATTGCTGTTCAATAAAAAGAATTGAATGGAATTGCCAAAAAGGGAGTGCAGATGGTGGAAATCGGATTAAAGCTGCCAAATAGAGCTAACAGGGCACAATTATAGCATGATAATAAATTGTAAAGGAGAATCAACATGAAAGATGAACAGCCACTCAACATTGATGAATGTAAAGAAATTGGAAAGCTGGAAATGTCAAAAGAAGTTGTAGTTACACTACTTGGCATGGGGACATTAGCTCTATTTGCGTTTGGATTTTTTTTCACTTCACTATATACACTATTTACCGGGAACGTTGGCTTTAACTTTACAAGCGGCACAATTCTTACTTCAGTAGCTTTCTTTGTTGGTACAATTGTATTGCACGAACTCATCCATGGCGCATTTATGTCAAAATACGGAGGCAAGCCGAGTTATGGTGCAGGTATTGCATATCTCATTCTCCCCTATTTCTACGCCACCTCAAAAACTGTTTTTCCACGCAACCAGTACATAGTGATCGCTATTGCGCCGTTGGTTGTGATCTCACTGGTTGCAATAGGAATCATGGCTGCTTTTCCATCAATTGCACACTGGATGTTCATACCGTTTATAATAAATGCTTCCGGAGCAGTGGGCGATATGTGGATGACACGTAACGTACTGAGATATCCGAAACATGTAATACTGGAAGATCGAAAAACCGGCTTGATAATTTATGGAAAAGAAACTGATAAACCCATTAATATCTCTACAACAGGATTTGTTTCAAGATTTTCTAAAGTATTCATACTCTGTTTCTTTGCGGTAGGATGTCTAATGGGTATAGCGCCAATACCTCTGAATATTTTAGGTGTGGAATCTTTGACAATTGGACCCACAAATAGTATTTTCACAATTTTTGAATATCATAGCATAGGAGAGGGGTTCGGTTTCCATTTATACCCCCTGTCAATATTAGCCATAAGCGTGATTTTGGGTTTGGTTTACGCGATTATCAAAACCCCAAAAACCAAAAATGTTCATGCAGATTGATAGGAGGTGATTATTATGAATACTCTGTTTATTGTATTCGGGATTGTATTCATAGTCGTGGTCTTCTGGATATGGAAGTATAAAAATTGGTCTAATATAAAAAAAAGTGCATTAACCATAATACTCGCAGCAGGTTTATTAGCTGCGGTGTACGCATCATTCGGATTAATACTGATTTATTCAGATCATGCCGGATATTCCACAACCGGGAGCAATCTTGGTGAAATTGATTATGATGAAATAATCTCAAATGCAAAAAAAGCCGGATATAAGGTTGACGGGCCTTATTATGTCAATACAAAAGATACAATTGGGGTGCATCCATCCAATATAATAGAACTGGACGAACGATTCGGTGAAGACTACAGATTTCTTTTGGTGAAGTATTATTACCGTGAAAATGTTTATTTTTCAACCTGGTATCGCGAAGGCAGCACAGAGATATCCTTCTATAATGAAGATCGACCAGATGCTCTTGCACCATTTAAGCCAGAGGATCTTCCACCAGATGATTGGATCGTTGAAAAGTTCAGGCTGATGTTTGACATCACTGAGCAGGAATCAAGAGATTATTTGACGCAGCTCAAAGACTCTATTGGCAATAGTCAGGAAGGATTCGGAAAAATTAGTATAAAAAAGGAGCTCGACATCGCGGCAGTATATTCCAATTTAAAAGAGACAAGCATCTACTCAAATGCTTCTCCAACTAGTGGAGAAGGCTGGTTCAAGGAGACATTCTACAATCAGGACAAAAAGATAGGAGTCTTAGATTTCCTTGTCACGAATGCAAGGGTAATTCTTCAGGATAACGGGCATGAGTATATGATCAAAATAGACAGGCTGGGAGGCGTGGATATAGGGATAAAGCTCAGCGCTAAAGAGGAAATCCCGGAAGAGGAATATCACCGAATTTTCAAAGATATGTTTGTTAATCTTGGATTGCCGGGTGAGAAGGTGGATGAATTTGAATTTGAATACATTTCGGGTGTGTGGTAATTTTGAGATAATAAAGGGGGATCAACATGAAAGAACAACAATCATTCAACATTGATGGACATAAAGAACTTGGAAAATTGGAAATGTCAAAAGAAGTTGTACTTACACTAAGTGACTTGGAGGAGGTGAAATAATGAAACAAGTGAAAGAGTTTTCGTCTGCCAAAAAGGCAAATAAATGGTTAAAAGAAAATCAGGACAAAGAGATAATTGACATTAAATTCAGTGTTTGGCGTTTTGCAATAATTTATGAAGAATAAATTCACACAAGAACTGGAAAGTCAAACGTTGTGCCGGCACACCCAACCGCAGCAGAGCTGAGGGGTATAACGACCTGTGATGAACGAAACGACTGACACAACGGGACGTTCTGCCATCCTGATGATTGGGGCTACATGGGACCACAGACTGGAGAATGCGTAAAATGAGCATTAAACTTGAAAGATATAATCCTGAAAAGCACGATATGCATTTCATAGCTAATCTCATTTATATATCTGATGAAGAGATGAATTCGTTGGTGTTTGGAGAACAAGAAAGTGGGATAAAGTTAATCACGAAACTTATGAGTATGGACAATAACTATTTTATCTCCTCCTACCTCAAATGTGCGATATACGAAGACGAAATAGTCGGAGCGATTGTCGCTTTTCAAGTTAATAAAAAATCGAAGCTGGATACCGACTCCGGAAAAGCTTTTTCTAAAGCGATGGGATTTTTGGCATTCTTGAAAAAGATGCCGCTCTTCTTCAAGATGGCTAAGATCACATCGGGGGAGATGGATGAAAATGGATATTACATCCACACGATTAGTGTAAGTCCCTCATATCAAGGACGTGGATTTGGAACACGTATGATTGAGATGGTGGCAGAAAAGCAAAACAAATTGTATCTTCATGTGAATGTACTTAATCAACGAGCACAAAAATTTTATAAGAATGTCGGATTTCAGCTTCGGTCTAAAGACACGATGATGTACAAAGGTAAGGAAATCGGTACATATTTGATGGAAAAGGATTAAAAAATGGGGGTACTTCGCCTAACAGCGCAAGATGTTATATTCAATATATCTGGTGCCCTAATGTGGTGGATATGCGCCAGCTTGAACTGCGAGAGTGTTTCTTTGCAAGGATTACCGCGTGCTGCTGGCATCCCTGCGCGGTGCTAATCCGCGCCTTCTGATCCAACATTGGTGGAATCAATAATCGATGTATTGCGCTTCCAGTCAGGACTCGCTCTCTAAAGTCTGCACTCCGATCGTCAACAGGACGCATTCCTCCGCACCTAAAAAAATTTTCGTTTTATTGTTAGACATTATACTGCACCATAAAGTCTGTCGATAAATAGAAATGTTTAAGCAATGTTGCTTACACCTATATAATCACGGGAGTAGATAATAGTTTAAAACCTAACAATATTGCCTATTGGGAAATGCGAATTCCAACAAGTAATAAGTAATAAACCACAGAGGAGACAGAGGGTAAATCAAATACAAGCTCTGTGTTTTTCTGTGTCCTCTGTGGTTAAATTATAATTATCTAAAAATCAAAGTGTTAAGATATTAGTATCGATGATTTCTATTGAAATCATCTATCGATAACTTCTGTCAAAGTTGTCTATCGATAACTTCTGTCGAAGTTATCTATCGAATATTAGGTTATTGGCCATAATCGACCAATCTGAATGAAATGGGAGTTAAGTACTTGAACAGCAAAAGCTCAAACCGAAGCAAATCACGACCTGATGAACGCCCGTTCGGGTATCTCGTCAGTAGAGAACTGCCACATCGAGAGAAAGAACGCAACAATGCCGCACAGCACCGATTCGCCAGCCCGGAGTGCCGGATCACGATCGAGCATGGATCGATCTGGCTCGGGCGGGAAACAGACACAGGATACGAAGAACCGGGGCGAGAACTATGAAAAGGCTACTAATATCAGTTCTGATAATCGCTGCATTGCTGGCGTCCAGTTGCATCAATTATGAGGATACCACAACAGAAGAACCGACTGAGAATATAAGTCAGATGGATGCTGTTCCGCTCATCCC
>DAOUWY010000342.1 GCA_030666885.1 Methanosarcinales archaeon | reverse complement strand
CCGATGACTCATGAAATGGATTCAAGTCCGGGAACTCCTGGTGATCTCCCCTGCCATATCAGTAGTCATCATCTTTCTGAGCCTATCAATATCCCCAGTCTGCCCCAGCGCCCACATCAATTTCACCAGCGCAACCTCGCTCATCATATCCTCACCCTCGATAGCTCCCGCTTTCAGAATGTCGCGCCCTGTATCATATACCCGGTCGCACACCCTGCCACTTATGCACTGGCTGGTCATTACGATAGGTATCCCGGCATCGGTCGTTCTTTCGATATACGGCACCCATTCAGAAGACACATGGCCCAGCCCAGTCCCCTCAATAACAATACCCCTATAATTGGCAGAAGCGAACAGCAGGGTTTCCGGACTTGCCCCGGTAGTATATTTTATCAGCGTGCACCTGGGCTCAATATTAGAATTAATTGCCAGTTCCCTTTCCCCCCGTCTGGTATGGTCAAGGTAGGTTGTGATCTTACCGGATGGGTAATCAACCCTGCCAAGCGGCTTTGAGTTGATGGACTTGAACGCATCACGACTGCTGGTGTGCATTTTCCTTACCTTTGTTGCCTTGTGGATATGGCAGAAATCGTCAGAGTTTGTCCCGTGCATAACTACAGTAACCCCGGCAATATCGCTGGTAGCCACCTTTGCAGCACAAACAGCGTTCATGGCATTGTCACTGCTGGGACGATCAGCACTGCGCTGGCTGCCTACGAACACAACAGGCACCGGCGTTTCGATCATAAACGCAAGGGCTGCTGCCGTGTACATCATAGTATCCGTACCGTGGGTGATAATCACCCCGTTGGCCCCGGCCTTTATTTCGTTATAGACCTCCTCTGCCAGCTTGACCCAGTACTCAGGCTGCATGTTCTCAGATAAGATACTGTAGCACACCCTGGCATTATAATTAGCAATCTTTGTAAGTTCGGGAATGGCCAGTAAAATATCCTCTGCAGTGAACTGGCTGGTCACAGCCCCGGTCCTGTAGTCCACCTTACTGGCAATGGTCCCGCCTGTGGATAAGATTGATACATTTGGCAGGCCGGGATTATGGGGCGGCAGTTCTACTGTTGCAGATCGCATATCCTGCTTTTTCCCAGCCAACTCAATGGTAACATTATGAGGATCAAATCCCACATTGTACCCGTTCTTCAATTTAATAACAGCGTTGTTAGTGGTCGAGGGCATAAGTACACCGTTAAAAGTGTGATTGCCATGTTTTACCAGTACGCTGTCCCCTTCTTCTATTGTCATGCATTACCTCTTTCAATATAATTAGCCTTAATATTATCAAGCTTCTTCATAGCATCCCGGATGAAATTGACTTTTTCCTTGAGCGTATCAATATCCAGTAACAACTGGAAATTACGTTCTTCTATCATCCTGCTTACCTCAACTGGTGATGGACCTCCAGCTACATTACGTCGTTTTACATTCTCCATGACATCAAGAGCCCCATCATACATGTCCCGGCTAAGCCCCTCATCCGAAAGTTTCCTGCCTGTTATCCCAAGTGCGATCCTGTCCACTTCTTTAAGTGTCCTGACATCACTCTTAGACAGCATACCTACGATCTGGTGTGCGGTCCTGAAGGGAATTCCAGTTGTCCGGACAATCGTATCAGCAAGTTCTGTAGCTGTAGAAAAACCAGTGCCTGCCACAGATCCCATTTTTTCTGTATTTACCTTAATAGTGGAAAGCATACCTGTCATCATTGTTACTGAACTGATGGTGGTACCAGCCGCCCTCCACATGTGGGGAGTTACTTCCTGCAGGTCCCTGTTATAGCTCATGGGTAGTGCTTTTATAATGGTCAGCACAGACATCAGGCATCCGTAAACCGTACCTGTCTTCCCCCTCAGGAGTTCTGCAGTATCGGGATTCTTTTTTTGGGGCATGATGGATGACGTGGAAGCATACTGGTCATCCAGTTCCACAAATCCGAATTCCTCACAACTCCATAAAATGATCTCTTCTGCTATCCGGCTCAGGTTTGTCATTATGTTTGAAAATACGGATATGGATTCCAGGATAAAATCCCT
>DAOUWY010000234.1 GCA_030666885.1 Methanosarcinales archaeon | reverse complement strand
GTGTCATCCGTGTTCTATAAAAACTAAATTAGTTAATCATAAGAAATCATTGGTTCTTTGGAAAACGAGACAACCCGGGCCAGTCAAACTCCTTAACCGATGACTAATGTATAGGGATTAAGTCCTGCTAATATGCATGCTTTTTTGACCTATGTAAATAAGATTCCATATCCATAGCTTAGAAGTGCGTTAAAAAGATCACCGGGTGGCTGTTTTATGCGATGACCGCAATAGACATTTTCAGGAAGCACATAAGTGAGAGCCTGGAAATAACGTTTGGATGCTTACCCTTCGATTCCCATCACAGTGTTTCTCGACTCATCTATGGTCTTCCCTGTACTGAGTTTTTCTGTCTGGTATGTGATCTTTTCAGCGATGTTCCTTAATCGGTCATCATCCCTTGTCTTTGCCAGTCTTTTCAGGAGATATGATTGGTTCCTGATCTTTCCTTCAATGAACCCGGCCATTAAGGCAGTACCTTTTTCATTATCATATGCCCGTACTTGATGACGGTGAACGGATGCTGAATTTTCGAATTTACATGAATATGTACGGGCAAAAGGTCTTCCTATTTTATCGAGGTAGACAATATCTATGTTATGCTTTACTGCCAGGTCGATGGCATCGGCTGTAATGGCGGCACCTCTGTAAATCAATATTTGTGACACTTTGTCAGCAGAAAATTCATTATCCTGGGATTGGTCCAGGATGATAAACCGGTTTTTCTTTTTGTGGATATAGGTACCATACTTGTCGATTATTAAACGCATTTTTTTCCACCTGCTTTTAACGTGGTTTTTCTTATCTATTTTGTTTTTGATGTTAAAGTACTATATGTCGTATCCAATTCAAATATAAGGGTAATTTAAAAATTATTAGACAGGATTTACAGGATCGACAGGATACGAGGCAACATTAATATCCTGTAAATCCTGTAAATCCGGTCAAAATACCATGCTTTTTGAAGTGGAGACAATAATTGATTCAATTTACCTTTTAAATTAGAAATAACCACAGATGAACTCGGATAAACACATATAATCCTTAAATCTGTGTTTAATATTTAAATAATTCCAGCACCCATCAACCTCCCGCCATCGGTCTGTGCCTGCACCAGCCCGACCTCCAGTTCATCGCAAAGGGCCATGAGCTGGTTGACTTTGGAGAGGACAGGGTGGGTTGTTCCGGACTGGAATGGATATTCTGATCGTATTTATAGAAATACAGGTCGTTATTGACATGTAGCTCCCCCTTCCTTGAATGGGAACAGGGATGGGCATGATATGATTATTGAACTGTGGTTGGCATTATAGTTTGTATTGCATCAGGAGTGGCTTCGTCACAGACATGTATCACTTAGATAAAAAAAATCACCTGAATCTAGTTCGAATGCACCTGGGTCTGTCTCATGGACTTCCAAGACGAACCTGCTGGGGGATAATGGAACACCCCATGGAGTAGATTCGCTCATTGTCAGTTCAAGTACCTTCTTTGCACGGGTCACGGCCACGTAGAAGAGTCGGCGTTCTTCTTCAATCGGATTGTAGCTGACCATAATCTCTGATTCGTCTTTGTTTTCGTGTTCTACCAGATCTGCTACTACGTTTTCTTCCATGATTGAACGATAATGTGGCAGGATATCCTCATTGCATCCGGCTATGTGGACAACATCCCATTCAAGACCCTTTGCCTGATGTATCGTGGATATGATAACATGGTCGGCAGGTACGTTCGCTTTATTCGCCTTACTTTTGCTCTTGAGCTGGACTTCATGTAAAAACTCATCAATGGGCATGTCGTTTAGTTCCTGCATGGTCTCTTCGAGTTCCTTTACCCGCATAGCATAATCTTCGTCTTTTGCTAAGGAGGATAATGCATATAGTTTCAAAAATGATTCCAGATAATCCATCATGGATGCGTTCGGTTGCTGTGCCTGCGTCCTGGCTTCATTCAATGCATTATTTAGCAATTCAATGGATTCTTTTGCTTTTGCACCTTTTAGTGGTATGTCGATAAGACGCTTGCCCGGGTTATTTTGAATATGCGAAATTATAGTCTTTGCACTTTTCGAACCTATTCCTGGCAATATGTTAAGAAATCTTTCCCATGCAATCATGTTCCGGGGATTGTAGATGAGTTCTAAAAATGCAATGAAGTCACGCAGATGTTTCGATTCAAACAAGTCTTTTCCACCGAATACCACGTACTGTATCCCGTAAGAGAGTAGCCGCGTGCCAAGGACATAATGTATGCCGACTCTGCTGATCTGTAATGTTCGGACAAGCACAGCTATCCTGTTAGGGGTGGTGCCGTTTTGAATATGAATATATATCTGGTTTGCAATATGTTCAAGTTCATCGTAGATGTTTGCATGTAGGGAAACCGCTGGCAATTCCCCATCATCCTGGGTCGCATTCATCTGTTTTTCTTCAAGTCGGATTGTATTATGGTTAATTGATGCGATTGCAGCATTGATTATTTGTGGAGTTGAACGATAATTCTGTGTCAGAATTACTATCCTTGTTCCTTCAAATGCGTATGGAAATCCGAGAATATGTCCAGGTGTGGCAGCTCGCCATTCGTATATTGCCTGCGCTTCATCGCCAACCGCTGTTATGTTTGTATTGTTTTTTCGAAGCTGTCTTATCAATGCTGCCTGGACATTATTGGTGTCTTGGTATTCGTCAACGAGGATATATTTGAATTGCTGTTCGTACTTTTGCTGAACATCTCCATCAGTGTATAAGATATATAGTGCATATACCAGCATGTCATCGAAATCAATGACGTTATTGCCCAGTTTCATTTTATGATACTCGCGATGTATCTTTTGTATCAGCTTGATGTATTTTAGATGCTTGGGGAATTTTTGTTCTATCACGTCAGCTATTGAATATTCGATGTTATCAAGGAATTTATGTGCAGGGTCATACTGCATGGCATTTCTTGCAAAGGATACTATCTCGAAGGCGTCATCGGGTTTTAGTCTTGTATCTTCAAGTTCCATGCCCTTTATGATGAGCTTGACAAGTTTGCGGCATTCATCCGGCAAGATGATTGTGTATCTGGAATTGAGTCCGGAGATTTTGGAGTAGTTTTCCCGCAAGATGCGGTTACATATGTTGTGGAATGTTCCTATCCACATGTCATGTATGTCGTGTCCCATAGCAATGAGACGTACTTTCATTTCATTGGCTGCCTTGTTGGTGAATGTTACCAGCATGATCTCATTGGTAGATACAGAACTGTTGAGTAATGCTGCGACCTTTGCCATGAGTGTTCTGGTCTTGCCAGTGCCTGCGGATGCGAGGATGAGCATTGGGCCGTCAAGGTTCTGGATGGCCTGGGTCTGTTCGGCATCTAAACTCACATCGGTCTGGTTTTCTTCTGCGTAATTCAACATCAATTTGTCGAATGCGACCAGTTTCTTGGAATCGTCAAAGGATGCCATAAGTGTTAGATTATCAGATGGGGTATGTATATTAAATTTGCTTTTTTTTTGGGGCGCAACGTAGCAGCCAACTTTGTGGGTTTTTTTGACTTTTGAACTTATTACAAATCCATCCTATCCAATCTCCCGCCAACCCGCCCTTGTGGTCTGGGGGCTGGCAGGAGCTTTTATAGTGCCACATGGATGCATGGGTATCTGTTGGTCTGGGGGTGTGAAGGGAGATTTTATCTCCACTGGGTGTTGTGTGGAGTGCACTTGGTTCAATCTTCACCAAAACTTATTAATAACATTTGATTTCTCTTATTTATTACCCATTTTTGGTTACCCATTTTTGCTTACCCATTTTTGGGAGTGTTATGTTCATAAAACGTACATGAAATTCTTCGAATAACATGCACAAAAATATGAAAGAACCCAAGG
>DAOUWY010000133.1 GCA_030666885.1 Methanosarcinales archaeon | reverse complement strand
TAGATGTAGTTCAAGTTCCAGATGAATCAGGTTTATAGAGTGGTCTGCCTCTTTTATTTACACAGTGTCATATATCTCATCCGAACACCCCGAGCCCACCATTCAGTAAGAACGAACACGGTACCGCCTAGAGAAAAAACGCCAGAAACACACGGGGTTATTTTTTACTGCAACGTTTGGAAATTAAGAATTTATTACCACAGACCAATCATATCCTTTACAATCATATCCTTTAATGTATCCAAACCCCAATATACCCGAACATGCCTTCGCTGTGTGTATCCTGTAAAGGGAAAGGGCTGTGCGGCCGTACTGCCTGCCCCATACTTGAGAGGTTCAAGTCACTTGGCACAAGTCCCAAGCTTTCTGATAACATTTTCGGTGCATCTCCCCCCTCGGTTTTTGTAGGACGGTACGGGTATCCGCAGGTATCTGCCGGACCACTGATACCGCCTGAGGTTACGGCCAGTGATGCTGCCATCTATGACAGTCCGGGCTCATGGAACCACTTAGGTATAAGTGATATTGTGGGATTCAGGTCCAGCCTGGTCAGGTCAAACATGAAATTCAAAGTGAAGGATGCTTCAAATCCCGATACCATGTTGCAAAAGACCCAGGAACTGGCATTATCTGAAAAACCTGTGGATACGGAGGTATGGTTCAGCAAGGTGCCAAAGGTGGGACTGCGTTTTGATGGCGTACTCTCGCCCATGGGCCCTGCCGGAGAGGTTACAAAGCTGGATATTGCACAGAACCCGGTGGTACCCAGGCAGGTGGATAAAGCAGTAAGCGATACCGATGCCAGGGCTGTGGATGAGATCGGGGAACTCTATAACGCAGATATCAATGTGGACCACATTAACAGGTTACTTTCTATCGGACTGCTGGGAAAACAGCGCAAGATCGTGCCCACCCGCTGGTCCATCACTGCCACAGATGATATGGTCGGGAAGATGTTGATCGACGAGGTCCGGTATTTCCCTGAGGTGAATGATGTTCTGCTGTACAGCGGGGGATTGCACGGAAACCATTTCGAGATACTGGTATTTCCCGGGGCCTTTGCGTACGAATTGATAGAGATATGGATGCCAAAAGCAGTATGGTCAACCGAAACAACTTCGGTAGAATCCGATTGGGAGGAATATGGCGGCAAGAAAGGATACTCGAACCTGGGCGGCGGGTATTATGCGGCACGCCTGCCGGTGCTTGAGCACCTGCACCGGATGCGCCGCAGTGCCAATGTATTCGCGATCAGGGAAATTACGCCAGATTACTGGGCACCCCTGGGGGTATGGGTGGTCAGGGAAGCTGCCCGGGAAGCAGTGTCATCGGTCCCGGTGAGATTTGATTCTGTTAACGATGCACTGGATGATATGTCTTTGCGGATAAATACCGTAAGCGATATGTGGCGACCCGAATCAAAATTGCTGGACAGGAAGATGAACCAGAAGAGGTTAATGGATTTTCTTTAGGACTGTGTAAATGAAGATACAATTAAAGACACAAATGAAAATACAAACGAAGATAGAAAGTTGAAAAATATTAAATCATAGTATCTTCATATGTTCTTTCTATGCCTGAAATTGAACAGTCCCAGGTGGCTGGCCTTGAACAAATACATTTCCAGACCGTTCGCTCGAAAAAGATGGCAATGTTCAATACAAGCAGTACTGAATTGAAACACCTGTTCATTTCCTGGGTGGCAATATCCTATGCATTCGCCATTATGCTTGCATGGATTGAACTTGGCAACAATAAACCCACGAGCTCTCAGATATTTGGGTCTTCTCAGATATTGGGAACGAATATCACTGACCTGTTTATAATCTCCCTGGTCACAGTGGGTATATCCTTTATTTTCCATGAGATGGGACACAAGTTCGTTGCCCAGCAATACGGTGCATGGGCCGAGTTCAGGATGAGTTTCGGTATGTTGCTGCTGGCCATTTACATGGCATGGCAGATCGGCATCCTGTTTGCAGCACCCGGGGCCGTGCGGATATTCGGACCAATCATGACCAATAAACAATACGGTAAGGTCGCTGCCTCCGGTCCTGTGATGAACCTGTTTCTGGCTTTTGCTTTTATGCCGCTGTTAACTGATACCGGGTTTTTATACGATATTGGGCGCTGGGGTGTGATAATCAACCTGCTGCTGGCAGGATTCAATATGCTGCCGATCAGCGTACTGGACGGGCGCAAGGTGCTGGCATGGAGTCCATTTGTATATATCGGGTTGTTCATGACAATAATTGTTGTAGGTATGTTCTCTGTTGTCATATTGCTGTAAGAATGAAAAGGACATCACTCCTGCAATTATTGATAAATAATCATTCAAATTTACAATTTACTGTACGATTCCAGTAAGACTTTTATAGTTTAAACTATCTGGAAGATTCCTTAAAAAAATCAAATTACCATTCACATTGCCTGTGAGGAAGCACAATTGAACACAGAAATGATTGAACCATTCGATCTGAAGATCGGATACCTTACTCCAAAAAACCCTATTGCCCTTGCCCCTATGGCAGGTATTACCAACAGCAATTTTGCAAAACAGTTCACTGACCATGCAGGACTGGTGGTACTGGGCGGTTATAACCTGGATGATAGTACAAACGATGCTGCAAAAAGAATTGCTCAGCGCGGCCGCAGTGAGTTTGTAACAGATTCACCGATGGAATTCCTGACATCTGAACTGGAAACAATTACTGATAAAGCTGATGATTGTGCTGTCCTTGTCAATGTCAGGGCGGCAGATATCGATGCATATGTCGAGGCTGCCCGTATCGCTAAAAAATACGGGGCAGGTATTGAAATAAATGCACACTGCCGCCAGCCAGAGATCATGGAACTGGGCGCAGGTCAATCCCTGCTGGAACATCCTGATACCCTGTGCGAGATCATTGAGGCGGTCAAGGGCACAGGAGTTGTAGTGTCTGTCAAGATCAGGGCCAATGTGGTTGACGACCTGATGACAGCATATATGATTGAAAAGGCAGGTGCCCATATCATCCATATCGATGCCGTGGGCAGACATGGTGCTGACGTGAATGTCATAAGAAAGATACGCAACATTACATCCCTGTTTATTATAGGTAACAACTCGATCGTTGATTATTCTGCAGCCAAGTCCATGTTCTCCAGGGGTGCTGATATGGTCTCTGCCGCCAGGGCAGTATTAAAAGAACCCAACACCCTGCGGTTCCTTGTGGACCAGATCACCTCATACCAGATGACCACAGGCTGGTATAATTCGCCAAAGCACATATGCGGCGGCGGGGACCTGCGGGCACTGGCTTTTTGCTGCCTGCCGGTAAAACCCTGTGCAGTTCACAATGCCCTTAGCCAGATCGGCATGTCAGCCGAGGAGTTTACAAAGCTGAAATTGCAATTGGTCGAGGGCACACCACTGGAATATGGGGACAGTACCTGTTTCGGCAGCATGGCATGGTGCTGCAAGATCACCAAACCATGTTTTTTAAGGGACGGCGTGCTGGAAGTTGTGGGCCTTTCTGATATAGACTTTATGCGTCTTAAAAAGCAGATGTCTGAAGAAATACTGGCACACCGAAGGCGATAAATAGTAATTTTAAACTGGAAACATCCTTATCATATCAATGATAAGAATAAAAAGCAGTTGTACTTTTAGCCATACTTTTTCAAAACTTTGATGATTCAATACATTGTTAAAGAAATCGGGCAATTCACACGATTATTGGATATATTTACATTATGGTGGTATTACAATAAAAAAGGAAGAAAAATTCTCACTAATGGAAAAACATGAAAAAAAAATAGTTTTTGCAATCGCAGTTATTAGTGTCCTTTTTTTACTTTTAATTATCATCATGGGAATAAAAACCCATAATGATGTAGGTGAAGTTGTAAAGCAGGAATTCAGTAAACAACAATTGCTCCTTGCCAGGCAGTTTTCAACTGGTGTGGAGGAATTCCTATATGAAAAAGTTGAGTTGACAGAATCAATAGCTAGAAACCGTGCAAATGCTTCTCCTGAAGAATTCCAGGCATCATTTATAGAAATCTACGAAGGTAGCATAGGTTATTATGCCCTGGAGTACATCAATGCCAGCGGTGTGGTTGTTGCAGGTTATCCTGAAGAAAATGTTCCCATTGGATATAACCTGTATGAAAATAACAGGGAATATCCAATTGAACATGCCAGGGACACCAGGGATACATATTGTACGAATCCGGTTGGTCTTTTTGAAGGTGGTCTTGGTTCGTTTATCTGGGTCCCTATCTTTGATGGAGAGGAGCATAAAGGAACCATACTTGGGATAATACGAATCTCCACCCTGGTAGAAAAATATCTCGAACCTTACGATTCTTACAATTCTTCCGGTTATGTATATCTTGTTGACAGGAGTACACAGGTACTGTTTGATGGGTCCGGGCAATATACTGCAGGAGATAATTATTTTGATATGCTTAATGAATCAAATCCGGAATTGATGCACATCATTGAAGAACAGTTGAACGGGTCAGAAGGAACTGCAGAATTTACTCTAAATGGAAAAAACAATACATCAGAAAACAAGATGATAGCATTCTCGCCCATCGAGTGGCAGCGGCGGTTATGGTCAGTGGCGGTCGTTAGCCCTGCAACTGAAGTTGAAGAAATTGCAAATCCGGCATTATTGAAGCATACAGTTCTTGTACTATTCTCTGCCAGTATCGCCTTACTGGGTGGATTCTCACTTATCCTGCTGCTTACAAGCTGGAACAGATCCCTGAAAGTTGAAGTTAACAATAAAACCTATGAACTCAAGCAATCCAATGAATTCCTGGAAAAGGCAAACCAGAAGCTAAAGGAACTGGATGGATTGAAATCCGATTTTGTTTCCATGGTTTCGCATGAACTTAAAATGCCCCTTACCGCTATAAAGACTTCAACCGAACGGTTGAAAGATGTTGATGAAAACGAATTGATAGATGAAGGTGAACTAATCGAACAGATACTTCGAAATGTTGACCGCCAGACACGTATGGTCAATGACCTGCTGGATCTTTCCCGGATCGAATCAGGTATGGTGAACTTCAGGAAAGAAGAGGTAGATATACACGAAGTTACCAGTACATCTATCGAGACTGTTGAGAAAACTGCCTATGACCTGGGAATAGGTATTTTCACATCCATTCCCGAACACCTGCCCGTCATTACTGGAAATAAGGATGCCCTTGTATCCGTATTTGTAAACTTACTAAATAATTCCATGAAATTCACTCCCTGGGGGGGCAGGATCGATATTGACATCGTGGAACTTGACCAGTATATACAGGCCACTGTAAAAGATAATGGAATTGGACTGAGAACTGATGATATTAGTAAAATATTTGATAAATTCTACAGTCTAGGTTATGATATTTACAACAATACCAGCGGGACAGGCCTGGGTCTTACCATCGCAAAAAGGATTGTTGAAGGGCATGGAGGTACAATCGAGGTAGAAAGCAAAGAAGGCAAAGGTATAACATTTACCTTCACATTAAAAAAGTAGTAATATGACTGTACCAGAAGATACTGAAGATACTGAAGAGGCTGAAGATTTCAATGAACTTGACAGGAAAATCGAGGAGGAAGCCCGGAAGAGGACTGATTCTGTCCTTATCTGCCCCCAGTGCAATTCGACTAACGTCACTTATTACATGGGTCTTAAGACCGGTGTCCAGTACCAGTGTAAGGAATGCAACTATGTGGGTGCATTTATCATTGAAAGGGACAAAGAATAGAACCTTTGAGAAAGGTAGGATGGGACAGGGTAGGGTAGGTCATACATCCTGAATACAAAAGTTTTTTTATATTAAAGCCTTCAATGGAAGAATGAGGAGATAAAACAAAATGGATGCAGAAACACAAAAATGGGCTTCACAGCAGGACTTTCTTGCACTGCTGTACTCACTGATCCTGGCCGTAATATCCACTGCTGTCATC
>DAOUWY010000232.1 GCA_030666885.1 Methanosarcinales archaeon | reverse complement strand
TTTTTGTGCATGTTATTCGAAGAATTTCATGTACGTTTTCTGAAGGAATCGATGATTCTTCATTTGTTGATGTATCCTCTACGCAACCAGTTAATCCAATAATCAATGCCAATAAGATTATTATTCCAAGTTTTTTCACTTAAAATCACCTATTTTATTTTTGTACAACGTATATTATCAAGAAATTTTAGTAGATAAATAGATCATATAATTATTTTTTTGATAAATTTAATTAATATTACTTAATGTAGTTTAAATACTTAAAGTATGTGTTTCTTAATGGCTGTCAAAGGGAGAAACGAACATGAAAGGACCAATCCCCGTCGTCTGTATGGGCACCAGGCTAAAACCATACACCAACGCCATCCCAAAAGAACTACTGCACGTAGACGGCAAAGCCGTCATCGATACCTTCAGGGAAGCGGATATCTCAGATATTACTATCGTGGTGGGCTGGAAGAAGAACGCCATACTAGACTACCTGGGTTCCTGACAGCGTATGGGTGTGAACCTGACTATGTATGAACCTGACTATGTAGTGCATGATGAAAAGTTGGGCCTTGCCAATGCCTTCAATTTGATGATTAATCGGGGGTGCGGGGTGGTGTTCCAAGACATTACAGGCTACCACATCAATGTAGGCACAACCGGGGACCTGCATGATGCAAACCAGTTGCATTGGTTGTATCACCTACGGGAAAAATGAGGTTACCGGTTCCTGTAATGCACAAAATTGTATATCAGGATAGCTGCCACCACCAGCACGATAAAGTAAGGAATATAGTACTGGACCGGCCCCAGGTACTGCATTACAGTATCAGCAGTCACAGCCCAGAACACAGAAGCAATCAGGGACGCAGTAGCTACTACAGGTACTATTTCCCTAACAGAGAAACCCAGTAGTTTTGCAAAACATGCAGTTGCAAGTCCTCCTGTCATCTGGAACGGGATAAAACAAATAATGAATAGTCCCACAAGGCCGAACTTATGCATCACACCGCTTTTATTAGAAGTGATTATGTCTGAAAAATTCATAAAAGGTGCCATTAGCGGGAACTGTTTCAACTCTTTATGGAATAATACAAATATTGGTAGACCTACTAACATAGCCCCGATATCAGATGCTAAACTGACCAATATCAGCAAGTGAATGGACATATCCCTGGAGGCACCATGCAGCATAGCGAACTCCCGCCCGGACAGCATCTGGGTACTGAAAACCAGTAGTAACTCCCTAAGCAGTCCGAATTTGTAGAATATGAAAAGCACTATTGAGACCGATATTACTCCTGTTATGAATACTCCTATAAGAAAGCGGTCAGATTCTGTTTTTTCGATGCTCATATTATTTTAGTGATATATCTCTGGTCTGGTTACCAGGATTACAGATAACTATTTTCAATTAACTTCCACTAGCATCCCCGGCTGTACTCCATGCAGGATTTTACACATCCATCCATTGACACCGCAGCCGTATGTATATACATGTAACTGCATATAACTGGCCGGGGTATTGTATTATTTTCACAGTTTTGCTATACGCCATCGTATCAGTACACCGTTATCCATTTGTTCCATTGATACAAGTTCCAGCCCGGCAGCATCCGTATTATCAGCAAACCCTGCGCCGTCAACCAATGTGGGTGCATCCTTGCCTCCAAGGAACAGGGCACCAATATAAGTAAAAACTTCATCCACCAGTCCCTGGGATATCAATGACCAGTTCAGGGTCGCTCCCCCTTCTACCATTAAAGTACCAATACCCAGCTCCTGCAACCTGGACATAAGTACCACAAGGTCCACCCTGTCCCTGCCAGCGGTGATGATCCTTGCTTTTTTTTTTAGTTTTTCAACCCTGTCATCGGGTGCTGTTTCACTTATTGCAATTATCCTTTCACCTTCGCCTTTTTTGAAAAAATCAGCATCCAGTGGGGTCCTTGCCATACTGTCCACAATAATCCTTGCCGGATTCTCACACCTGTTACGTTCCTTGCGATTACGCTTTAAGTCCCCGGATTTGACTGTAAGGCTGGGGTTGTCTGCCAGTACAGTGCCTATGCCCACCATTACGGCATCGGCACCTGCACGTAAATGGTCCACCCTCTCAAAATCATTTGCTCCCGAAATCCTGACCTGTTTGCGCTTGTATGTTGAAATCTTCCCGTCTGCTGACATGGCCGCATTAACAAATGTATAAGGACGCATCATTCCTGAATTACCTTCAGTGTATATATTATTGATTGTGCGATAAGCATATAGGTGAACATCAAAGGACTAACTCATATAGAAGTTTAAGAATCAGTATAGAATCATAATACCACCTAAGAAAATCACAGCTGGGGTATAGACACATCAAAAAAGTATGATTGGATCATGGACGGCCAGGGGTTGCCTGCCCTGCGGGAACGAAAAGAATGACACAGGAACTAAAGAAAGAATTGCTTTTTAAGCCTATGGCATTATAGAATAACAATTCATATATTAGGATATTCTTAGTCTTTCAATTATTATTCTTATATTCATCTAATTTCTTATCTTGCCCCTGCAATTTCAAATAAAATGGATGAATGTCTTTGTATAAAGTTGGATAATCCTTCTTTACACTTGTTTTAGTAAATCCCATTTTTTGATAAAACTCTATTGATTCATTCTTTGAGTCGACAGTGATAAATCTAATTCCCATTATCCCTAGGATTTTAAAAGATGCCCCGCAAATATTTAAATAAAGATATGTTCCTACTCCTTTTCTTTCATATTCTTTATCAGTGGCTAATCTTCCAATTTTCATAGCTGGATATTTACGATAACAATACCCATCGACATTATCATCGGTCTGTATATCATGAACTCTAATAGCATCTGCTAGCAGACTAAAAAAACCCACCACTTTATTATTATAAATACACACAAAAGTCCTACTCGTTAACTCTTCTTGATCGTTGAGTGCATCATTTTTTAAAAAATCATTTAAATCTCTTTCGGTACAACTAAAATTATTCAAATTATGTCGTTTCGTCAACGGCTCTATGTGTAATTGGCTGAAAGGAATTGAAGCCATTGAAAATTTAGAGTTATAATTTTATGAATGGATGTTCATTGAACAATTTAATGCCATCTTTACATAACTGTAATTCCTCTTTTGTTGGTTCAGGTGGGTTTTCCATGTTTTCCCAAAATGTTTTAGCATCTTCATTTTCTAAAGTTAAGATTAAATCAATAGGTTTAGCCACAACAAAACTCTCCTCTATGTATAGATGCAAGCCAATTTTATCCCTGGCACCAAATTAATGTATACTATTATATTGTATATAAATTGGTCGCACACACATTACAAACACTATAGGTATGAGTCATAAGGACAGTAAACCACAATACCTGATTTGAAGCCCGTTTTTACTCTTTCCTACCCTGGGCTTCGGGCTTTTATTCATGGTGTGCCTGATTTGGCAGGCACCGGATTATTGTCGTGCCGCCGATACATATAAATCATAGATTGCTGTTTGTATATAAACCCACATCAGCTTATGCATTGAAGCTGATAGTAATCAATGCAGCCCAGGTGTAACCATATAAAGTAATTCGTGAAGGTAATCAAATGAGTACAGAATACGGCGTTAAGACTAAAACAAGACCAAATCTTGTGAAGGATCTGGTACCTGGAGATATTCTCCAGGTAGGCTCTGAGGAAAATGGAGACGTTTTCAAAGTAGTCAAGATTAATAATAAAGAATATCTATTCCAGCAGATAAACACCGAGGCCGCTTATGCTTACAGTCGTGGTGTAATGAACCAGAAGATCATGGACTTTGATGTACTTTATGATGCATATTATATCGTCACACATGAAGACCTTGAACAATAGGCTCAAGGTTCTTTATCATTTTTTTCAGACATATTATTGTTGAATCCT
>DAOUWY010000159.1 GCA_030666885.1 Methanosarcinales archaeon | reverse complement strand
GGGCGTTGGGCATCGACTAAGCTGTGTTCGGCCCCGGACATCCTCATGTGGCGATCTATGTCAATAACCTTGGTAGTGTCCTGCAAGCACTAGGGGATATGGAAGGCGAAAAGAAAATGTATGAGCGGGCGCTGGTCATCGGCGAAGCTACGTACGGCCCCGACCATCCTACTGTGGCGATCTGTGTCAATAACCTCGGTGGTGTCCTGCGAGCACTTGGTGATGTGGAAGGCGCAAAGAAAATGTATGAGCGGGCGCTGGCCATATTTACCAAATATCTTGGTGAGGATCATCCAAACACGGTGACAGTGCAAAATAACCTGGATTCACTTTCTTAAAGAAAAAGTGTTGGAGTCGGATAATCAATCCAGTGAATTGATCTCTATTCTTCAATCCATTTTAGGGGCTAAAGCGAGTAGGGGAGCAGTTTACTGATGCCTGTAGATAAAATCCAGGCCAATCCTGACGCTATGGTCTACTTGTTAGCTGTCGATATATTTATTAATCCTGGGATAGTGTTCTCAGGAATCTATCAGGTGGTTGAACAGGAATGGACAGACTGGCACTCATTAAACGGAATACCGAAGAGATCGTAACACACGAAGAACTGGAACAGTTACTGGAGACTAAGGAATCTCCTACTGCCTATGTGGGCTACGAACCCAGCGGCAAGATACACATGGGGCACGTCCTCACTGTAAATAAGTTGATAGACCTGCAGAACGCCGGATTTAAGGTGACAGTGCTGCTGGCAGATGTTCATGCGTATCTCAACGAGAAGGGGACAATGGAAGAAGTAAGGGAGATCGCTGATTTTAATAAGGAGTGTTTTATTGCGCTGGGTCTTGAAGAAGGGAAGACCAGATTTGTTTATGGCTCTGATTTCCAGCTTGAACCTGATTATATGTTAAGTGTGTTAAAACTGGCCAGGAGTACTACCTTGAACCGGGCAAAGCGCAGTATGGACGAGGTGAGCCGTAGTGCTGAGAAACCCATGGTGTCCCAGATGGTGTATCCCCTGATGCAGGCCGTGGACATTGCCTTGCTGGAAGTGGACGTGGCTGTTGGCGGTATTGACCAGCGTAAGATACATATGCTGGCCAGGGAAGGGCTGCCCGGGCTGGGATACAAGGCGCCTATCTGCATACATACGCCTATCCTGCTGGGACTGGACGGCAAGAAGATGTCCTCGTCGTCAAATAATTTCATTTCCATGGATGATACCGGGAAGGCGGTAAAGAAGAAGGTAAATAAGGCGTTCTGCCCTGAAGGGGATATTCTGGATAACCCGGTGCTGGCGCTGTTTAAGTATCATATCACACCCAGGTTCGGGGAGATCACTATACACCGGCCTGAGAAGTACGGCGGTGACCTGCATTACCCTGGATATGAGGAACTTGAGGCTGCGTTTGCATCGAAAGAACTGCATCCTATGGACCTGAAAGCAGGTGCTGCGGATTACATGAACAGGATACTTGAGCCTGTGCGTGATAAGATGTGACTTCTATTTTTTCTATTCTTTTCTATGCTATGGTAAGTAGGTTACTATTATTTCTCACATTTGCAAAAATTGGAATTATGGATTATGAAATTAGTAGCGAACATGGTAACTATTAATGATAATTTTATTTTCAATTGAAAAAAGTCTCGACTGAAAACAGGAAAACCCTTATATAGGCAGATACAAATATAAGATGAAAGTTAGCTGATTTTCTCATTTTTTCTATGAGGTATACAGATGGTTAATGATAACGAACTTAAAGGTACAACGACTATTGGGTTAGTCTGCAGTGAAGGCGTGGTCCTGGCTACAGAGAGCCGGGCTACTATGGGGCATTTTATCGCAAGCAAAGATGCCAAGAAAATATACCAGATAGATGACCTTGTGGGGATGACCACAGCAGGATCAGTGGGAGATGCACAAAGGCTTGTAAAAACAATGCAGGTCGAATCAAAATTATATAAAATGCGCAGACAGGAGACTATGACCATCAAAGGTATTACCAGCCTGCTGTCCAACATCCTTGCAGGAAACAGGTATTTTCCATTCATGGTCCAGCTTGTTGTAGGTGGAGTAGATAAGAACGGTCCGGGCCTCTATTCACTTGATGCACTCGGAGGCCAGCTTGAAGAGAACAAAGCCGTAGCCACAGGTTCAGGATCTCCATATGCCTACGGAATACTTGAGGACAGATACGAAGAAAATATGCCCATTGATGATGGTGTGAACCTTGCAATCAGGGCACTACATAACGTTATGAAACGGGATGCTGCTTCCGGGAACGGGATTAAGGTCACCAAGATCACATCAGAAGGGTATTTCGAAATAGAGGATTCTGTCATACAAGAAGCACGTGATGCTTTCCTTGATGCTTTATAGGACCTGAACATCTGAACATTAAGGAAACATTTGATATATATGTGATATATATAACATATATATATCTAATTTTTTAAATTTTCATTTTCTGATTTTTTCACAGGACGTAAATACCATGTCGGTAGAACAGGTACTCGAAGAACTAAAAGTAAAGATAACGAAAAAATTACCAGCCGGAGTGACTATATCGCTTATAGAGTTCGAGGGACCGGAACTTGTAATATATACTCCTGAACCGAAAAAACTGGCAGATAACGGTGATGTCATACGTAATCTGGCAAAGGATCTCAGGAAGCGGTTAGTGGTCAGGCCTGACCCCGGAGTACTGGCAGATCCCGATGTCGTAATTGAAATGATCTCCAGGATCGTACCTGAAGATGCCGGCATTTCAAGTCATTATTTTGATCCTGATACAGGTGAGGTAATAATCGAAGCCGAGAAGCCAGGTATCGTAATCGGTAGACATGGCAGTACACTCAGGGAGATTACCAGGGAGATCGGCTGGACACCCAAAGTGGTAAGGACCCCTCCTATAAAATCATCCACTGTAAAGAATATCCGGCAGTACAACAGGGATCATAAAGAAGAACGTAAAGCCCTGCTCAAGACCATTGGCAGGAAGATCCACAGGGAAGTATCGGCCAAGGATAAATGGGTCAGGGTCACTGCATTGGGAGGCTGCCGGGAAGTAGGACGCAGTTGTTTCATGCTGTCAACCCCTGAGACCAAGGTACTCATTGACTGTGGAGTGAACGTTGGTTCTGATGATAACGGTACCCCTTACCTGTACATACCCGAGGTAACGCCTATTGGCCAGATAGATGCAGTGGTGCTCACCCATGCACACCTGGACCATTCCGGCCTGATACCCCTGCTGTATAAGTACGGGTATGAGGGGCCAGTGTACTGCACACCTCCCACTCGGGACTTGATGGCTCTGCTGCAGCTGGATTTCATTGATGTGGCTGCCAAGGAAGGCAAGACCATACCCTATGAATCCTCAATGATACGTGAGACCCTGAAACACACCATTACGCTTAATTACGGCGACGTTACCGATATTGCTCCGGATATGAAGCTTACCCTGCACAATGCCGGCCATATCCTGGGTTCATCCGTGGTCCATTTCCATGTGGGAGACGGGCTGTACAATGTTGCATTTACCGGGGATCATAAATATGAGAAGACCCGCCTGTTCGACCCGGCAGTCAATTCATTTCCCAGGGTAGAAACCATAATCACCGAGTCAACCTATGGCGGTTCTAAGGATATGCAACCCAGCAGGAGGGAGGCTGAGAACCGGTTAAAGGATATCGTAAAAGAAACGATAGCCAGGGGCGGTACTGTCCTGATCCCGGCCTTTGCAGTGGGCAGAAGCCAGGAAGTCATGCTGGTGCTGGAGGAGATTATCCGTAAAGGTTTAATCGATGATAATATCCCGGTCTACCTGGACGGTATGATCTGGGAAGCCACAGCCATCCATACTACTTATCCTGAATACCTGAATGGCGAACTGAAGAACATGATCTTCCATAAAGGCATGAACCCGTTTTTAGCCGATTGTTTTGAACAGGTGGATTCTGTTGAAAAACGAAAGGATATCCTGACCAATCCCAAACCAAGTGTCATACTGGCAACCTCTGGTATGCTTAACGGCGGCCCGATCATGGAGTATTTAAGGGCATACGGTCCTGACGAGAAGAATGTACTGGTATTTGTGGGATACCAGGCTGAAGGAACTATGGGCCGGAGGTTGCAGAAAGGCTGGAGTGAAGTTCCCGTCTACAATAACGGCAAGAGTGATATTATCAGGATCAACCTGCAAGTGAAGACAGTGGATGGATTTTCGGGACACTCTGATCGCAGGCAATTGATGGATTATATCAAGAAGATAAAACCCAGGCCTGAACATATCCTTACAGAACATGGTGATGAGAAGAGCTGCCTGGACCTGGCCAGTTCAATATACAGGAAATACCGTATCGAAACAAGGGCACCAATGAACCTGGAGACTATAAGGCTGGTTTAAGTTAATCTAGATAAATAGGAATGTTAATTAACCCTTTTTAGGTAAATAAATTTTTTAAGTGATTTTAGATATTTAAGCTTACTCTTTACTAGGTGTCTCAATACACTCAACTAATTATATTCCTACGCCTTCAGGAAAGGAAATGATGGGTATGGTTACGTTTCCATACCTTGCCTTTGCTATTACCAAATCAAAAAAATGCCAGAAATCAATTTTATGGATATAACACCATATTGCTCTGGGCGGTATTGGTGCGAAATAGAAACCCTTGTTTTAATGACTCTATTTCTGTGATTCCATCTGTGTGTCCCTTTAGTAAAAGCGTGTGTCTCTTATAATTTCTATAGCGTGAGAGAACGCATCTTGTTCGTCACTTTTTTTGGGTAAAATTTCAGGACATCTTCTTATTGGTAATATCATTGAAATTAATGTATCCGCTTCAAATTTAAGGGTAACTAACGGTAGTGTCCTATGATAGACCGCATAACTTAATTATATCGTATTTTAGAGCAAATCGCTGTCGGATGATTCCATCGGTCAAATATTCAGAAAAAATTAAAATCGGCATTAGTAGCTAGAAATAGCTGTTTGATTAAACAAAACAGTTTATTATGCGGTCTAAATTAGGACACTACCGAATGTTCCATTTGTCTATCTGAAAAGTCATTGAGATATTGAACGATTGCTGAACGGAACATCCTTTCAGGGGTGTTTATTACAGGTCTGCCGTTATCGAGCGAATAGAGGTCGCTGCATGCTTCGTTCACGAAGGAAAAG
>DAOUWY010000223.1 GCA_030666885.1 Methanosarcinales archaeon | reverse complement strand
TTTACCTGTCATCTGGACTACCAGTTTCCTTGAACGTGATCTGTTATCCATATCTATGAATATGATCTGCTGCCATGTTCCAAGTGTCATCTTCCCATCTACAAAAGGCACTGTCAGGCTTGGGCTCATCAGTGATGCCCTGACATGCGAATGGCCGTTGCCGTCTCCCCATTTGAGGTTATGCGCATATTCCAGCCCCTGGGGTGCGATCCTCTCAAGTGCATCCTGCAGGTCACTTACCAGGCCCGGTTCATATTCAATTGTGGTCAGCGCACCAGTGGCGCCTGGCACGAATATCAATACTGAACCATCATTCAGCCCTGAATTGCTGATCTTCTGCTGCACCTGCCTGGTGATGTCTATTATATCTGAGTGGCCCTTTGTATCAAATGTGATGTGTTCGTTTATTATCTTCACGGCATTCCCTCCGGTTTATACATTATGTGTCAATATATTCTAAATTATACTTAGTGATGATGACCCGAAACGTTTTTCTGAGATAATAAGATGCGGGCTATGTAACATTTTTCATAACGATCTACAAATGTCTATTAATTGATTAATTTGTTCATCTGTTGAATTAATTTTGTTTTGATCAATTTTATCAGACCGATACCATATTGAATTATTATTTCCAGATGGATGTGGTAGATTAATGATTACGATTCCTTGTCCTTTCAACTCATTCCATTTTTGAATCCAATTTTGGACATCATTTCCAAGCGCTATTATGAATTTTGTTTTATCATTTATTGCATAAGAAAGCTCTTTATCTAACCAATTGTCAGCACATCTGTTTGCATTTTTAACATTAAATCGAATTGACATGTGATTATTAATATCAGTTTGGCATTTATGTAGGTGTGTCCAATAAGTCTTATGAAATATTGTATTGGATATGGATTTCTCAGTATCTTCATCAATCCGATTTCGCATAAATATAAGGATTTGTTTCAATAAAGTAAGAGGAATCGCACTAGCAAAAAGTAAGTCCTTGTTGCCTTTTAAATGACGATAAAGCCAGTTAGTTGTTGGATCTCTTGAAATAATAATCCCTGATATTTCATCTGGTAG
This sequence comes from Methanosarcinales archaeon, assembly GCA_030666885.1. Taxonomy (GTDB): domain Archaea; phylum Halobacteriota; class Methanosarcinia; order Methanosarcinales; family Methanocomedenaceae; genus Methanocomedens_A. The sequence goes on along the minus strand of DAOUWY010000223.1, from coordinate 2,957 downwards.
AGGTATTGAGACAATGTCAAGCATATTGTTGCTTTTAAGGACACAATTAGCAGGACAATCATCTTTGTCAAAGGTTTCAAGATATTCACTGAGATTCATTTATTAGTTACCAGTCCATAATGAAATATTTTGTTAAAAGTTGCGAAGGCACACCCAACCACAGCAGAACTACGGGGTATAGTTATTAAGATTAATCTACACTACTTATTAATGTTCCCCAGTATTAAATTACATGATTTTTCAGACTGCTACTAGTTAAAAACCAAGGAGGATACACCCAATTACCCGCACCCTGATAATCGACGGATACGTAGACGAGCCCGCATGTTTAGGTGTACCCCCTTACATCTCACCCTACCCAAGATACATTGCCGGCGCCATGATCGACCGCGGCATTCCCCAGCCCCATATCCATTACATAACCATTGACCAGATACGCAAAGGCCTGGGCCATGACCTGCTTAAAGCCGCCGGGTTAATAGTAATAATCGCAGGCATGACCGTGCCCGGAAAGTACCTGCGGGGAACCCCCATCAACCTATCAGAGATCGGCGATATAACCAGGGCAACGTCCGGCACTCCCGTCATACTTGGCGGCCCGATCAGGCTGGGATATGGCAGCCAGGGCGGCATGCGGGCCTCGGGGTTCGACTTTACCGGGCTGACCCTGGCACAGTCAGATATCGAGTCTTTCGTCTATGACATGCTCGCTCCGGGAAGAGGATTGAAGGACCCGTACTCAGTAGACCACAGGGAGCGCACCACACAGGAAATCGCCAGGTGGGGAGTCAAAGGTGCGTTCATGATCGATCAGCATCCCGACTACCCCCATGTTATGTGTGAACTTGAGACTTACAGGGGATGTGCCCGGCCGGAACACTGCTCATTTTGCACCGAACCCTTCTACGGTGAATCTGATTTTAGGAATATCAGGGATGTAGTATCCGAGGTTAGGGCACTGTACCATCACGGAGCCAGGTATTTCAGGATCGGCCGGCAGCCGGACCTGTTCTCCTATCATGCTAGGGACAGGGGCGGGGAACTGCCGGTACCAGACCCGGATGCTATCGAGCGGCTGTACAAAGGCATCCGTAATATTGCGCCGGCACTAAAAGTCCTGCATATGGACAATGCCAATCCCGGCACCATTGCCGCCTATCCTTTGGAATCCGAACAGATAGCCAAAATTATCGTGAAATACCACACATCCGGGGATGTGGCAGCTATGGGTATGGAGTCTGCCGACCCTGCTGTGGTCAGGGCAAACTGCCTGAAGGCCATGCCTGGGGATGTGCTGGAGGCGATCAAGCTGGTCAACAGGGTAGGGGATAAGCGTGGTGATAACGGCATGCCCGAACTACTGCCGGGCCTGAATATCATCCACGGATTAAAGGGTGAGACCAGTGAGACGTTCGACCATAACTTCCGGTTCCTCAAGATGCTGCAGGATAACGGTCTGATGGTCAGGAGGATCAATATCAGGCAGGTCATGACATTTCCCGGCACTTCCATGTGGCAGGATGAAGGAACAGGCAAATATCATGACCTGTTTATGAGATTCAAGGACAAGGTCCGCGAAGGAATCGACCTGCCCAATTTAAAGCGGTTGGTACCTGTGGGAACAGTGCTTAAGGGAGTAATGTGCGAGGTGCATGACGGCATCACCTTTGGCAGGCAGATAGCATCATATCCCCTGCTGGTGGGTATCCCTGACAGGCTGCCACTCGGACAGTTCATGGATGTCACTGTCACAGGGCACGGTCACCGGTCAATAACCGCAATACCGTATCCACTCGACATTAACAGTGCCAAAGCCAGGCTCATAAGCCAGCTTCCGGGTGTGGGGAAAAAACGTACCAGGAGCATTATCAGGTCAAGACCTTACCGGGATGGGGATGATCTTGCCGGAAAGCTGGGAGATGTAGAAGGGATACTGCCTTTTATCAAAATAGAATGATGATTATTACTGCTTTATTGCATCCACAAGTTCGCTGATCTTGGATTTTATATCGGTGACCTGTTCCACGATTGTGCCGGTCACAATCATGTCCGCGCCTGCTTTGACCAGCATACCTGCAATCTCCCCTGTACGGATGCCGCCGCCTACAATTACTTTTGTCTCTTCACCTACTGATTGCTTCACAGCACCTACCATTGCTGTCGAAACCGGACGCTCAGCACCTGAACCTGCCTCCAGGTAGATATAGTGCATGCCCATGTATTTGCCTGCCAGTGCATAGGCCACAGCCAGGGCAGGCTTTTTTCTGGGTATCAGCCGTGCATCCCCGACCCAGCCTACTGTACCGCCGGGCTCTATTATTATGTATGCCATTGAGATGGCTTCTACAGCGAATTTTTTCACAAGGGGTGCTCCCAATGCCTGGTTGGTTGTGATATAATTTACATCCCTGGAGTTTAGTAAGCTCATAAAAAAGATGGCATCTGCATGCGCACTGACCCCGCCTGCACTGGCAGGGAACAGTATGGTGGGCAGGACTGTGTTTTCCTTGATAGCTTTCAGGGTCTTATCCAGGACAGTACCGCCTGCACCTGTGGAACCTCCTACCATGATGGCATCGGTGCCTCCTTCTGCGGCCAGTGCTGCCATGCTGCCTGCTATGGCAGGAGACTGGCTGTCAGGGTCTATCAGGGTCAGGTGTACCGCACCGCGGGTCTTCACGACATTATTGAGCTGTGCTTCGACGCTCATATTAACCGGAATCAAATACTTCTGCTTTCTTTGGATTTCATTCGTAACTGTTTGGAATTGCATTTCCTGCACCTGGTGGCCTTAACCGGGTTGCGGGCATTGCATCTCATGCATATCTTCATGTGCAGTATATGTTTTTCAGCTTCTGGGAATCGTGCCATTAATGTTTTCTCCTTGAATTAATAATTTTGAAATCTATTTTGATTAATTAGATGTCTTACAATTTAATTAGTTTGAATGTATTAAT
>DAOUWY010000273.1 GCA_030666885.1 Methanosarcinales archaeon | reverse complement strand
GTGGCTTACGGTAGCGATGCCATCTCGGTAAGTGACGGCCTGCTGCCTATGTCCAGCCATGCCAACCGCGATGCACTGGTGGACAAGGTGTCAAAGCTCAAGACCGGTTTTGGTGACACATCAATGGATGAAGGTATTTTCACTGCTGCCAGGATGCTGGATAACACCAGCGGCCAGAAATATATGCTTGTGTTCTCTGACGGAGCCATATTGAATAGTTTTGAGGACAGCAAGATCGAGATATCAAGCCTGGATACCACTGAAACTGAAATGATCTTTGTGATGATCAAGACCAATGTGGTGAAAGAGCGGGATGTAAAGACCGATAATAACAGGGGTGATTATTTCCTGAAAGTGCTTGCCGATCAGACTGGAGGCGATTTTATCCAGCTTGAACTGGACCAGCGGCTTGACCTCAAGTTCGGCCAGGTATCTCCTGAGATGCCAACCGGAGATTATGAAGGCTATGCCATAGTCCGGCTTGACGAGGAACATTTCATAACCCGTTACCTGAACATCTCTGGCAGCATCTCTGGTTTCAATGACGTTACCCAGAAGGTAGGTGCCAGACGGCTGGTCACTACAAGTATGGGCAAACCTGTGGTCACAACATGGGAGTTCGGACTGGGGCGGGTCGTAAGCCTAAGTTCAGACAACGGCAACATGTGGGCCGGTGCACTGAATTCGGGAGAGAATGCCCGCCTGCTGCCAAGTATGGTTAACTGGGCGGTTGGTGACCCCAGGCCTGAAGATGGTATTGTGGTCTATTCAGGTGATATGAACCTTGGCTCTCCCGGAACCGTGATCATACGGAGTAACGAAATGCCCACCGTGGTATTTGGCAAACAGGAAGTACCGGTCAGCCAGACCGGGGAACGTACTTACGAAGGAGTGATAGAACCCGACCACATAGGTCTGTTCAACCTGGAAGTATCGTCCGGTGGTGTTACGCTTAAAGATACGGCTGCAGTGAACTATCCCTTGGAATACAGGGACTTAGGCAACGATCCCGGTTTCCTGGAAGCTGTGAAGCACAACGGCGGCGGGGTCTACAATATTGACCAGGCAGGGTCACTGCTGTTTAGCGATATCCGGAAGAACTCTATCTTGACCAGTGAGGAACATGTGAGCATGAGCTGGGTGTTCCTGATCACTGCGCTGCTGGTCTTCCTGGGAGAAGTGATTATGAGACGGGCAAAGGGTATTATTGATATCAAGATGCGGCGCAAGGGTAGAGGACGGTGATATTATAGTCTGCTGCAAAATATGAGTTGGTTAAGTGTGAGTATGGAGAATCGAAAATGAGAAATGACGTTGAAAGTTCACAACAAAGCAAACAAGTTCTAACCTGGCATCGCAGAGGAAACTACATCTGCAACCACTTCCAAAGCGGCACAAACCGGATACTTTTACCCTTGAATACTTCCACATCTTCATAATCCCAGGTGATAACAAGAAGATCACTGCAATCCAATTCACTTGCAGCCTTGGCAATCGAATTCAATTCCCGTTCTTTTGTCCTGGGTTCATCGATATCATAGCACACCTGTATCAACTGTGATACATCAGGTCCTTCCTTGATAACAAAATCAACCTCGCGGTGCTGTGGGTCTTTCCAGTAATACATTTCAAGACGCGAACTTGATCCCGATATTCGCCTCAAGAGTTCCACAGCAACAATATTTTCCATCAAATTTCCGTTGTTTTCTGAAAACCTGAATCCAAGTGCATTTGCCATTCCGGTATCTATGGCATATATTTTTTTTGGAGCATTGATCTGCTCCCTATGCCTGAACGAGAACCGGTCCAGATGGAAGACGAGATACGCATCTTCAAAGTATCTGATATACTTCTGGACAGTATTGACACTCCGAAACTTCAATGTGTTCTTCAATCCGGTATATGAGATCTCGTTCGCAAAAGACGACATCAGGAACCTGGCAAGATTATACAGGTCGTCCGGATATCGCACATTGTACCGCTGAACCACATCTTTGAGAATAATACTATCAAAAAGTGTCTGAAGGTATTTGTAATCGTATCCCTTTACAACCACTTCCGGAAAACCACCCACTTCCATATACTTCTTCAGGTGGTTCAGGACCATACCCCTCTCCTCTTCGAGATATTCATCCTTGATATTAAACCCGACAGCATCCAGGTATTCCCTGAATGAAAAAGGAAAAAGTTCCATAGATATGTACCTGCCTGTCAAATGTGTTGCCAGCTCACGGCTTAACAATTTTGAATTGGAGCCTGTGATTAGCAGATTATATCCTCTCCTGTGTAAACTGTTAACCCACAGTTCCCAATTCTCAAGATTCTGGACTTCATCAAGGAAAAGGCATTTCACATCACCATAGAATTCCTGGACATATCTCAATATTTCGTCGTAATTCTCTAATCCTGTTATTTCCTTTTCATCGAAATTGATGTATCCGAAGTCAGAGCCATCAAACACCATAAAACAAAATACTGATTTGCCACTCCGTCTCACTCCGGTTACAACTTTTATGATATCCTTGTGTAGATATGTATCTATGTTTCCAGTCACATCCCTCCTGACAAGATCAGAACTTGTTATATGTTCTTTTTCCAGTTTCTGTCTCTTGATGATTTGTCTCATAGATATTATGTACTGCACAATAGTTTAAAGGTTTATGCACTACAGAGTATAAATTGTATAAATTTGGAGTTTTACCCGGGATTGTTTTAAAGCTATCACCGCCAATATCCCATAAAATTTACCTCCACATAATTCCCATACTCCAAAAATGCCAACAGCACCCAACAACACCCGAGGCCGCCGCCCCCAACTCCGCTTCACGCGTAGCGCATGGCCTGCCACATGCGAGTATTTTTAATTTTTTCTGATCTTTTAAACTATAATGAACCACAGATAAACTCAGATGAACACAGATTTAGCATGCAGTATCCGTGTTTATCAGTGTTCATCTACGGTTTACATAACGAACTATTAAGTGTAACCAGAAAACGTACATGAAATTCTTCGAATAACATGCACAAAAAGATGAAAGATCCCAAGGGTACTTTCATGCTAAAAAATAAAAAGTCTCTGAAATATAGGACACTATC
>DAOUWY010000377.1 GCA_030666885.1 Methanosarcinales archaeon | reverse complement strand
AGTCGGGCTGTCCGTAATTGGTGTTACATCTGCTATCATTCGATACTCTCCATCACTATGCCTGAATTTCATAAACTATCATACCACCCTGCCATTATAATAAATTATAATAATAATTTAATAAATCATAATATTAATAATTTAATAAATCATAATATTAATAATTTAATAAAATATAATTATATTTTTGATAGTTTGTTTTAGCTCACATCAACGATAAGTGTTTCTGTCACTCCGTCCGGTCCGTGCGGACCCGTGTCGCAGGGTGATACCAGAAAAGCGCACCCGATCGGTCAGTCGATTGCAGGCTGGACTGGTCCGGGGTGGGAACCTGAAGCGAGCACGAAAGCCGCGCCCCATCTACCTAAAAAAGTGCAATTTAAATCAAAAATATCGAATCCAAAAGAACCGGATACAAAAGAACAATACCTAACGCAATTTAAATATTTCCTCAAATCCCTTAATTGTAGTATTATCTGTTTCTTCGATCCGGGCAGCCAGTTTTTGTATTTCTTCTTCGTTTAAGATACCCCTCAAAAGAAGTCCCCTTAAAATGCCTTTAATGTCAAAATATAGAATCCCGTTTTTAGTGCAGAAATTCTTTGCCTTTTTATCATTGGTGAGGAGTATTCCGCTCCTGTGTTTGCAGATAACAATTCCTTGGATTTCACCTTTATGTAGATATTTTTCATTATTTATAAGTGAAATATATTCTTTATGTTCATCTTCAGTCAGATTAATTACTTCTATATCAGTGAAAACATCATCAACGAAAGAAAAACCTACTTCTTTGGCTCTTAAAAGTTCCTCATATACTGCAGAAGGTACCTTGAGTTCCCTGAAGAGTCGTTTCAATGTGCTAATTGATCCAACTTTGCCAAACATACTTAGAATATCGGTGTCGGCCACCGATATCATCCAAAAACCTCTTTGATCTTCAGATCGATCTTTTCTATGGGGTCACCTTCCACAACTCTTTTGTATCCCTTTTCTGCCAGGATTTCTTTAAACTCAGGTGTGGTAACCCCTGCTACTTCGGCCGCTTTTGCAAGTGATGCTTTCTCCCTTAGATAAAGATTGATAGCCAGTTCTACCCTGATCGACTGATTTGAGCGTAATATCAATTTTACAGCTTCATTTAACAGCTCGGATTTATTTTTGAAATATCTGGGAATTAAAAATTTTAATCCCTCGTCCGTTAGATATTCAGTCATTTGAGCTCACCATCAATAGTTTATGGTAGACAAGTATAATAAATATACTTGAACAACAGTACTTCAGGTTTATAGCATCAATAAACCGTTGGATGACTCTATGCGTTCCAACGTGATCAGGCATCGGAAAATATATTCTTAAATTTGGTTGAGTTTATTTGAGATTTCACCGCAAAGAACGTAAACTTTTTCAAGATGTGTGAATGTAAGCTTTACATTTTCAGTATGTGCTCTACTCTAAAATAATATCTCAATAGCTAAGAGCTTTACAAATTATTCACAAACCTGTTAATTCCATCCTTCATTAACTGAACATTAAAGTTCAGTAACATGCCCAACTTTAATTCGGATAATTTAGCATGAAAGTACCCTTGGGCTCTTTCATCTTTTTGAGCATGTCATTCGAAGAATT
>DAOUWY010000296.1 GCA_030666885.1 Methanosarcinales archaeon | reverse complement strand
GCAGTTGTCAGGTGTGATATAGTGTCAGAGACATGCCCGGGTGTGGGGTGTTTCATGGCCTTCAATCAACGGAAGATGTACTTCAGTGACTATGACAAGAATGCTGAAATAATAGCATTTTTCACATGCGGCGGGTGTTCAGGACGGCGCGTGTATCGAATGGTCAAGTCTATCAAAAAATTCGGCGTGGATGTAATCCACCTTGGTTCCTGCATACAGATAGAGGATTACCCCAAATGTCCACATATCGATTCCATTAAAAATACTATTGAGGATGCAGGTATCAGGATTGTTGAAGGTACACATCACTAAAAGGAGATCATGAAATGGTAAAACGAACCATAGTTAAAATCGATGAAGAAAAATGCACCGGATGCGGAAAGTGTGTGGCGCCGTGTGCTGAAGGTGCCATAGAGATCATTGACGGAAAAGCAAAGGTTGTATCTGAAGAACTGTGCGACGGCATGGGGTACTGTATCGGACTGTGTCCCGAAGGTGCACTGACCGTGGAAGAGCGGGATACTGTGGAGTTCGATGAAAAAAAGGCCAAAAGCCAGCCCCATACGACCGATATTTCTATCAGGTGCTTCAAATGCAATAAAGGAGAAGATGAAGTCTACCTGCTGCCCCTGCGCCACAAGATGAAGAGTGAATGGGTGTGTACGCGCTGTCTGCCCATGCTGATACACGGATAAAAGATCATGAAAAACGTAAATATCCGGCTCACAGCCCCGGTGGACAGCCTGTGCGATTACACATTCAATTTCCACCACCTTAACCAGGAACTGGACCCGGATTCCCTGATTCCCGACCAGGCCGGCAGTTCATACACCTACCAGAACCTTGTGGATATCCTGAAAGGGGGTGCCGACGTCCATATCAAGGGCGACGTGGGTGAGCGCCTGGCCTATAGCATGGGTGCCAACCTGAAACAGCTGGGCGGTTCCGGCAGGCCGGAACCAGCGGGCAGGGTGTTTGTTAATGGCAGTGTAGGTAAAGAGGCGGGTATGGGTATGGTGTCCAGTGCATTGTATATTAGCGGGAGTATGCAGGAACCGCTGGGCAATGTTATTGAGGTTGCCTCTGATGTGGACGGATACAGGAAATTTACCTCCATTACAGATATTATGTGCAGCGGACCGGGTGAGGATACCCTGGTGTCCAATTTACTTGACAAGGATGATAATATACTTATTCTTAATGACGGCATTCTACGGGGTACCATAGGTGCTCGCATGGATTGCAGGGGCACGGTGAGAGTGGAAGGTGATGCTTACAATGGCACCGGATTGCTTATGCGCCAGGGTATTGTGTATGTAAAAGGGAATGCCGGTATGAATACGGGTTCCAGGCTGGCCGGGGGTACGGTGGTGATCAGCGGCAAAGTCGATGAGTTCGCTGGTGCATACATGAAATCCGGGAATCTGGTCATCAAAGAGGCTAAAGGATACGTGGGTGCGAATATGACCGGCGGTGCCATATATTCCAAGAAAAAAGTGCCGCTTAGCCCGCCTGCTACATCCGTCAAAAAAAGCGGTGAGAATAGTAAAATGCTGCGCAGGGTACTGGGTGTAGGTCAGCTGGAGGCCATGCTGTACAATAAATACGAAGTCGGGGCCAAAAAAGAACAGTATATGAAGGTACGTATGCGCGATGGTTCTGTAGTTATGAGAAAGGTTGAATGATAAGATACAATACGGGGGGAAATTAGAATGGTAGTGAAAATAATTGAAACAATTGGGTCGTCCCCTGATGCCTGGGAGGCTGCACTTAAGAATGCGGTGGATGAAACATCTGAACTGCCTATCTTTAAGTTGAAAAGGAATGTCAAAAATTTCAACTAACCTTATATATATTATAAAGTTATACATTACTAAATCAAGATTGTCGGAAAAGTACCTGGAAATCTCGAATCATAATGTCCAGGATTATGGAGGGAGTAATAAATGAAACAACTTTTTCATAAAAGACAGCAGGATTTTGCCAGACTCGTAATGGAGCATTTGGAGAAACAGGATACTGAGCAACGCTTGAACCTGGACGGCCCGGGTACAAGCTCGTTGGCTGCCTGGTTTTTGGGGCCAAAAGCTGAAAACAAAGACCTGTTTAATAAGCTTATCAGGCAAGGGATTGAGGCGAACTGCAACGACCGAAATGATTATTTTAAAGATGATCCTCCGTATGTCACACAATCGAGAATGGATAATGAGTATAGGCAAAGTGTGGAGGAACTGGAAAATCAATATACAAAACTATTAGATAACCTAAAAGGATCAGTCCCCTTTTTCAGCTACCGCTATCAGGCACATATGAACTGGGATCTTACCATACCCGGAATGTTGGGGTATTTTTCTGCCATGCTCTATAATCAAAATAACGTAGCAGCCGAGGCTTCACCTGTTACGTCTTATATTGAAACCCTGGTAGGAGATGACCTTTGCAGAATGCTGGGATTCGAAATACCAACAGACGAAGACAGCAGCAATTTAACAGCAGAAGCTATACGACCATGGGGACATATCACATGTGATGGTTCAATCGCCAATCTGGAAGCCATGTGGGCTGCCCGTAACTTGAAGTATTATCCACTTTCGATAGTAGCCGCCTTAAAAAACGAAGACGTTCTTGAGCCGGCCAGAGGGATGCTCGTCCCTCTACCTGACGGCAATTGGGGGCAGTTGATTGACCTGGATACCTGGACTCTTCTCAATCTTAATATTGATGCCG
>DAOUWY010000220.1 GCA_030666885.1 Methanosarcinales archaeon | reverse complement strand
TCCTTAGCCTTCGAAATAAGCCTACCTTCAGCTTCGTCAAAATCCATATCAATAATATCTATAACCTTAGATTTAATATGAGGTGGGAGGATATTATTAAACATTGTTTTCGCATTACCGGAACCTGCAATAATAATTCTGACTACCTCTTCCTTTAAAAACAATTTTTCAACATCCTCTAAGATATCCTTAAGAAAATGATTAATCGCACCCTTTCTTAGTCTCTGAAAACGCGCCTGTGACATCCCACCTTTCTTATGCTTGTTAATAATATCAATGGCTTTTTTCTTTTGATATCCGACTTTACCTGAGGAAACAACATAAATTTTTACTCTATGACTGTCCAGAAGAACAAGTCCGAATGATTCATATTCGTCAACCAGTCTTGCAAGAGGTTTGATATATGGTGATGTATCTACGATCAGCAGGTTTTCAACTGGCATCCCTAATTTGTATACTTTAAAAAAGTTGTGAATATTTGATGCAAATATAGCAAGGGTCTGCTGCCCTTTTTCCCTATCGCTTTCATTCAAATATTCTTCTACCATTTGAATTGTTTTTTCAAAATTTTCAGACAAGTCTTTATTTCCTTTCAGAACTGATTTGCAAGTATTTTTTCTTCTCCCTACAAATTTACTGTCCAGACTATCGATATCCAGATAAAGGCTGATAAATGAATCCCTGTTTTCAAGATCATAAATTTCCGAAAGCTCTTTAATGTCACTGTTATTAAGATCTGCAATCATATGTTTGATAGAGACTTTATGGTATATATTTTATAGACCTGTTTTTGAGTCAAGGTATATCCCATACAAATGTAACGAGGCCTGTATGTAGTGTTTTCAGGTATATTTCATATTAAATATATACATATTATGAACTGAAATACCTTCTATAGGAGATTTCAATCACTTTTAACAATATGCGATTTGTCTTATTAATTTTTCGATATTGCCACCCCACCAATCACAGGAAGCCCCAGCCAGGCAGAGTGCAGCCCTGCCCCCCACCGCAGTCCTTGACACTTCCGGCAGCTGCTTTCCCCTCCTGATTATCCCATCAGCCACCGGCAGGACCGCAGCCCTTCCGATCAACCCATTCTAACTCACTCCAGCCCCACATACACCAGTATTTTTCCCAGCTTTGACCCCGGCAGCCGGGACAAAGTATTATAGACATCATCCACAACAGAGCGCAGGTCACAGTCCCCTTTCCAGTACTCTTCCATCACATCAACCGGCAGGACATACAGGTCCTCCTCTCAGTTGCCACCTGTCCCGACCAAGTAGAAAGCATCAATAGCTGGATATCGGGCATCTGGAAGGATTATTCTGGTATTATTCTGCTGGGGGATATGCATGCTGATCATCCGGATCCGGAAGCGGAGAGCATGTAGATGCGGCAGCCTGGAATTAAAGGAATAAGACTTCATGGCCCTGACCACGCCACCACCGGACCGCAAGTCTGGAGCATTCACGGGTTGGAGGTCAGAGGGTGAGATGAGCTTGGATAGAAATGGGGTGGATAAGTGCGTGTTGTATATAAATGACAAAAAGGTCGGATATCATTTCCAATTTTTGCTAATTCATGACTGAAAGTAATACACTCAATACCGGAAGGTACAAAGCTAAATGTACTCTTTTATAAACTGTAGCATTTTTCAAGTTTGCTTATAGGCCTTAAGGAAGTCGTTTCGTGGGATACTTGCTTGTGTGCAAATCGTTCTCAAAGTTGAGCCTTTGATTCGAGTATGATTAGGCATCGTCAAGGGAGTCCGTTTGTCATCATGATTTTCACGAACCATCGCAATATGTTCTCGTTCTCGGACAAGGCGAAATCCCAGAAGTTCAAATGCCTTAATGACTCTCCTTTTTGGAGCATCAACTGGAAACTTTGTCATTAGATGGCTACTCCAGCTTCGGCTACAAAGGCTTCCAGTATAGGTGACTCAACCTCAAGAACCTCTTGACCAAAAGTTTCGATATGGAAATGGATAGCTGATTTTACATCAGTTAATGCTTCCTCATATGTGTTGCCTTCACCAATAATTATACCTTTGAAGCCTAGTGGATAAGCCACATAACCATCAGGATGTTTCTCAACTATGACTTTAAATTGTTTCATCATATTATTCCCCTTAGTTTATGGTATTGCTCCTAAATTTTTTGAAATCACTTATCTAAACCTTTCACTCAAATAAATATTATGTATATTTTCCTAAAACTCTAATACATTTGTGATATTTTGTATATACCAACGATTTAGATATATATTTACATTACGCCCACTCCCCCCATAATATCCTCTCGACTACACAACCACCCCACCAATCACAGGAAGCCCCAGCCAGGCAGAGTGCAGCCCCTCCGATTAACCCATCCCCCCTCAATCCAGCCCCACATACACCAGCATCTCTCCCACCTTTGACCCTGGCAGCCTGGACGAAGTATCATAGACCTCATCCACAGCAAAGTGCTGGTCACAGTCCCCTTTTCAGTACTCCTCCACCACATCAGCCGGTAGGACATACAGGTCATCATCTCAGCTGCCACCCGTCCTGAACAGGTAGAAAGCATCAATAGCTGGATATCAAGCATCTATGAGGATAATCCTGGTATTATTCCACAGGGGGCCATGCATCCTGAACATCAGGACCCGGAAGCGGAGAGTATGTGGATGCAGCAGCCTGGAAAATAAGGAATAAGACTTCATGGTCAAAGACCTACGACCAGGTATCTGAGGCATCTTTAGGGTTCATAGGTGCCATTCTAAATGTATAATCTCATTTTACTACAATTACTAAAAAGGAAAAAAAACTAGACATTCATATCTATATGCTGCAACCATATAACTATATATAATAAAAAATCCTAATTTATCTTGTGCCAAACAGAGTCATTAAAGAAACTAGAATACTTGCTGAAGATGAGATCATCGACATCTCATTGACGCAAGTTCCAACATCATCAGAAATCCCTCATGGAGTAAGATACAGTTTCAATTACCGAGTTATGACAAAGGAGGGATGGAGTACAGTCTTTCGTTTCGATAATGCACATAGAATAAAAGGACATAATAAAAGAGACCATAAACATTTATTTAATAATGAAGTGCAGGAATTTGAATTTAACAATCCAAAAGAGTTGATTGATGAGTTAATGAAATTAATTAAAGATAATCGGAGGATTATTAATGAAATTAAAGGACGTTGAAATTATAGTAATGAATGATGAAGAATATGGGGATCATTTGAATAAGTTATTTGAAAAAGTTAAGGAAGGCAAGATAGATGAATCTGAACCTCACAAAATAGTTTCTCGCACAACAGAGGATATTGGAAAAATATTAACCCGTGAAAGAATTCGCTTACTTCATATAATTAGGGAAAATAAACCAGAATCAATCAGCGAACTTGCAAGGATATTGAATCGCAAAGAATCTAATGTTCATAACGACCTTACCTTCCTTGAGGGGATTGGTCTTCTTGAGATAAAGAAAGGAAGAAATCATGTTAAGAAAGTCCCCGTTGTTGATTATGATGCATTACATATTACAGTTCCTTTGACTGCATAACTTATTTTCCTTTTTTAATTCTTCAAAATATTCCTATATTGGCATCTATTATAGTTTCATTTGCAAAAGATATTCTTGGGATACATGGAAAAGCCGTTTTGCAGTCAAGGTATACCCCCATACAAATGTAACGAGGCCTGTATATAGTGTTTTCAGGTATATTTCATATTAAATCTATAAATATTGTGAACTAAAATACCTTCGATAGGAGATTTCAATCACATTTAACAATATGCAATTTGTCTTATTAATTTTTCGATATTGCCACCCCACCAATCACAGGAAGCCCCAGCCATGCAGAGTGCAGCCCTGCCCCACACCACAGTCCTTGCCACTTCCGGCAGCTGCTTTGCCGTCCTGATTATCCCATTGGCCGCCGGCAGGACCGCAGCCCCTCCGATTACCCCATTTCAACTCATTCCAGCCCCACATACACCAGTATCTCCCCCACCTTTGACCCCGTCAGCCGGGCCGAAGTACCATAGACCTCATCCACAACAAAGCGC
>DAOUWY010000258.1 GCA_030666885.1 Methanosarcinales archaeon | reverse complement strand
TTTTGATGCTGCTGTCTCAAGTTTTGCCATGCATGAGGTGGCACAACCTTGTGATGTGATGGGTGAGATGTTCAGGGTACTGGGGCCGGGGGGGGAGATTGCGGTTATGGATGTGGTGCGGCAAACCAGGTTCTCGAAGAAGGTGCTGCTGGAGATTTTCCATACTTTTGTTGAAATGCGGACAGCTACTTATGTTGATGTATCAGGGCTGAAGGATGCTTTTAAGGCTGCTGATGGATTTAATGTACAGTGGGAGATGTTTGACCTGGTTGCGCTGGTGTGGGGTAAGAAGAGGGGTTGACTATTTATTTTTTCAAAAAGTAATCCTGCCACTACTTGGATAAGAGATTAGCTTTGTTGGTAGTGTAAAGGAAAGGTCTCGCGACCATCTCCCTCATAAAATCGCACGTATGGATTTTCTGTCAGATCGGGCTTCTATTTGTGACGCGGATGTCGCCAACCACCAAGCCCACCTCTGGTTTGCTTGCGCTTTGGGCTGCGGCTGCCGATACATGGGACTCCGCACGGTACTTCGTAGTGCTGCACTGCTCGTTTTCTTCGATGGGGAGCAGAGCCGGGCGGGGGGATTTGAACCCATGGCGGGACATATTATTCATATCTCCAATGTCCTGTTTGTTTGTCTTTCTCTTTTATGCTTTGAGGCATGCCAGTCACGGACCCCGGACCAGAGGTCCGAAGGCATCAAGAGTGTGCATGAGGTTCTTTAGTCCATTTGTTATTCTGACATAAAAAAGGATGATTAACATATTTTTATAATTGCTTTAATGATTTACCAAAGTAAAATGACGAATCTATCTCCACTTGAAAAATTGTGGTCCTCTAAAATGATGAAGTTTAAGATATTTCGAAAAATTTTGATCAAAGTCAGTCAAACAAGCTAATATACATATTTTTGCTAAATAATCAAGATTTTTATAAATCTGAATATCCACTTGATTATTAATATTAAACACCCCTTTATGTACGATTTTTCCCCGTAATCCAACTATGTCTTTGACAATCTTCTCGTCTACAATAAATTTGCACTTATTACTCAAAAGCTCATGTATCATATCCCGATTTGATTTATTTTTCAATCTATTTTGTAGGTTTCCTTTCATTAAATCGTACCAATATGATCGTTCAGTTTCTATTAATCTTTCATCATTATCTAGTGCTGTTTTGGCTATAACCATCATCTGGTCAATTGTTTCTTTTGAAATCATCGAATCTCTATGAGAATTAATAAATTTTTTCGATAATGTCTCAAGAATAAGGGAATTTAGAAAATATTTGACCTCCATAGAATTAGCTCTGAACTCAGATTCATACATCAAAGAAAGAGCGATATGTAAATCATATTTTGTAAGAGAATTTGTGGCAATATCCAAGAAGTCTTGTAAATATTTTTGATTTATCCAAGTGTTGCCTTTTTTAGTTATTGAATAGCTTGTTGCCGATCTTTGGATGACTCCTTTTTCATTAGCCACTAGATAAACGAAATATGCTTTTTCAAATATTAAAGGTAGAATATTTAAACCAAGTTTTTCGAGAATATTTAGGGAATGATTTATATCGATTTGTTCTTCGAATATTGCGACTGCATCTGGTATGTCTTCTGGTTCGCCTTCTACCATTGCCACTCTTTCGATTTGGCGATTCCACTTTTCAAAACGAACCGCTGGTTTGGTATTAAATCGAAAGTCAATTTTTTCAGCATTATACAATGGTATTATTATTTGATTGTAGGTTTTCATGGATTTATATCTAATAATATCTCGTATATAGGATATGTGCACCCACTGCTTATATTGGGTGTTTCAACATATTTGTTGAACGTAGGCTGAGAGCGGTAGGCTCCATATCTTACGGCATTGTCCGGCAAACTTAGACTACCACCCTCGCTCCTACGACCCTCCGGCAATTTAACATGTTACAGCCCTGATTTAACAGGTGTCTGGCTATTGGCCACGAGATTACGGTTCGTAGAAAGCAAGGGAATACTTGGTCCTCAGCCTATTAAACAATTTCGGGCTGAAAATATGTATTTGAACATTGGAATAGACATCGCCAAAAATGTGCATGAAGTATGCTTTGTAGATGAGAACGGTAAACAGATCGGGAATTTCATGAAGCTTAAGAATTCCAGGAAAAGCTTAGAGAAATTCAGGAATAAGATTGAGTCCATCTCGAAAGAGCTAAACGCAAAACCAAGAATCGGGATTGAAGCCACAGGAATATACTGGTATTCACTATACAGTGAACTTTCCAAGTATTACGAAATACAAGTCTACAATCCATCTCAAATCAGTGGATTTAGATCTGTAAATATCAGAGTTTCCCACAACGACAAGATTGATTCGAGGACAATTGCAAATATGCTCCGATTTGGAGAAGCTCCAAAAACCGATTACAGCGATAAGCAAATACTCGAGATGCGTGAATACTGCAGGTTCCAGTTTAAATTGACAACTATAAAAACGAACTTAAAGAAACGGTTTAGACGGAATCTACATTTGATATTTCCATGTTATGATATGGTTTTCAAAAATGTATTCACAAAAACATCCAGAGGAATACTTACACAATCTCCTACACCTGATGACATACTTGAGATGGGTACGGAAAAACTCCGTGAGTTGATGAAGGATTTAAGCAGAAACCACATTAATCCAGATAAAGCCAGTGAACTGATGGATAAAGCAAGAGACACAATCCCTTCCGAGATAATAAAAGAATCTGCACTTTTCGAACTTCAGATGTTACTTAATCTAATAGAAACTCTGGAAAAACAGATTGAAGAGGTGGAATCTAAAATATTAATTATCTGGAACTCTGTGAAAGACCGGTATTATACACAAACAATTACTGGGATTGGAGATATCAGAGCGGCCACAATCTGTGCTGAGATTGGAAATTTTGAACATTTCAGTCATCCGGACAAGATTCTCGCTTTCGCTGGTCTGGATCCTAAAGTGACACAATCTGGAAACAAGGAGATTGTTCGTGGACCAAATAAGAGAGGTTCAAAGATGTTAAGATGGGCATTGGGTTGGGCTGTAGAGGAAGCTAAAAGGACTAATCCTGTTTTAGGTTCATTTTTTCAGAAAAAGCTGGATGAAGGAAAGCACTACAATACTGCAAGATGTGCTACAGCTAAGAAACTTGTTAAAATTATCTGGTCGGTTGAGAATAATAAAAAACCATTCCAGGTCCCACCTAACTATCTAT
>DAOUWY010000256.1 GCA_030666885.1 Methanosarcinales archaeon | reverse complement strand
TATGCTCACCGGATGGCTGTACACTCACCCGTGTTCGCAGGTCCACTGCACAGGCAATGGCCTTCTCACCATATACCACTGCATGTTCGCCAAAGAAATAGATCTTACCGGGCGCGCTACAGGTAGTTATTGTCATACTAAAATATTATCACTCAATAATGATGCCCGCATATCCAACCACAGCAGATGTGTCGCCAGTTACGTCACCACTGGTCGTGTAGTTGAGCAGGGTACCCTTTGAAGCACCCAGTGCTTTTGATGCCGTAAGCATTGCCGAAATGGGGCCATACCCGCAGACTGATGCGTTTCTTTCTGCCAGGCGTTGATAGAACCCGTCCACATCCAGTTCCAGGACCGGTTCGATAAGATAGTTATCGGTCTTTTTTGCCACACTATCTTCCACATAATGGCTAAAGTCACTGGAAGCGATGATAATGATCCTGTCATCACTGTCCTTAATTGCATTTGCCAACTGGTCTCCTACTTCTATGGCAGTTTCCTGGTCCTGTAATCCCATGGATATGGGGACAATACTGAACTCATGGGAAAAGCGGTACTGCATGAAGGGTAGCTGGACCTCAATGGAATGTTCATACTGGTGTGCGCTCTCGTCCAGGTCGATTATGCCGCCAAGCAGTTGTTTTACCAGTGCTTTGTTGACAGGCACATCCCCCAGGGGAGTATTCCATGTTTCCCTGGACACAGCTACTACAGAGCCCATTCCTGTATGGTTCGGACCCAGCAACACATATGTGTCAGCTTCCGGTAAAACAGTATAGACTTTAGCGGCAGTTGTACCGGAATAAGTATAACCCGCATGGGGTACCACAGCTCCGGTAACGTCCCTTACACTTCCGGTAGTATTAGTGAAACACCTTTTTAATTCCCTTTTAAGGTATTTCGGAATGCCGGGGTAGAACTGTCCTGATACAGCTGTTCTCCTCAAATCCTGCACCACCTTACATAGTATGTTATTGGAATTACTTATAGTTCTGTTTCAAAATCCTCTAACTTGTAATTAAAGGGGATGCCTTTTAATCCAGTGGTTTGCTTGGCTGTCAGGTAATATACCAGTGAAAGGGCCTTTCGTCCTTTATTGTTAGTAGGTATTATAAGGTCCACGTTGGATGTGGAGTTGTTAGTATCACACAGTGCAATAACCGGTATGCCGATACTCACTGCCTCTTTAACCGCCTGGTTATCTCCATGTGGGTCTGTTACCATCACAATATCCGGTTCCGTATATAGATCCAGGACCGGATTCGTAAGTGTCCCTGGTATGAACCGGCCCACTTTGGCCCTGGCACCGATGGTCTTTGCCAGCATCTGGACAGGATGATGCCCGTACTGTCTTGCAGATACGATCAATATCTTAGTGGGATCATATTTTGCAAGTAGTGCTGCTACTGAGCGTATCCTTTCATCTGTTGACTGGATATCCAGTACATAAAGCCCATCTGTCCGTACCCTGTAAACAAACTTCATCATATCCTTTGTTTTTTGCTGGGTACCGATATGGATGCCGGCTGCAAGGAATTCGTCCAGAGGAACTATGGAATTATAACCTGCGTCTTTTACTACTTCAATATCACTTTCCATTTTTACACCTTTGAAATTATATTATCATCACTCAATTATTATTTAATTAATATTCAATTGTATTATTATCATTTAATATACTAATAATATACTAATTTTGCTTCACTGCGCTCAACCGTTTGACCGTTATGGGGATTGTTCCCATTTCAAGTTCCCTTAATGCAATCTCAATTGGCTCGCCTGAGTCATCTTCCAGAAGCACGGGTGCTCCCATTGATATCTGCAAAGCACGTGCGCCGATAATGCGTGCACGTTCATAACGGGTAAATTTATCTTCTTTCAATTATTCCACCTCAAAAATAAACAGGAGTAACTGCATGCTTTGAATGGCAGTTTAAACTGATACGTTCAACTGATACATTCAACTTATTCGTTATCTAATACCTTACACTTAAATACATTTGCTCCCGGAGTCCCTCCGGGAATGGTTACATACTTTGTACATTGCATGTTGATTTTCATTTTAGGGGGTTCTGGATAACCATGGAAATCCGAATGGGGTTGCTGAGATTCGAACTCAGGTTGCGGCGTCCCGAACGCCGTAGGATGGTCCAGGCTACCCTACAACCCCTACTGGTATGGAGCGAAGGTATCCACCAGTTTTATGTGGGAGAGCAGCATCCTGCGGCAACAGTATCTATCGATACCAAGGTCGTCCATGACTTTTCCCGGATTCTCGAATTCTGATACGCGCTTTTCATACTCTTCCCATAAACTGGCAATGACCTTGCCACATGTGAAACATCTTACCGGAATCATCTTAATGGCTCATCTATATGATTTCTGGGTTTTGGCTCTTGCACCTGGTCCACCGAACTTCTTTGTTTCCTTTTGTCTGGAATCATTGACCAGAAGGCTTCTGTCGTAAGCAAGCATGGCGTCCTTAACTGCCAGATCCCCGGTCCATTCCACGACACCTTTTCCAATGGCAGTCCTGATGGCATTTGCCTGACCCATTACTCCCCCGCCCCGGACATTTACATTAATGTCTATCTTTGAGGATACATTATCTCCGATAAAGGCCACAGCTTCCAGTATCTTGAGTCTTGCTATTTCCGGTTCGTATATTTCTATGGGTTTTTTGTTAACTCTTATGCGGCCTACGCCTTCTGTGATCTTGGCCCTGGCAACGGCAGTCTTATTTTTTCCTGATGTATTGATGATCTTGACCATTCATCTTCCTCCTGGTTAGGATTTGGCACCCAGTCGTTTGCTGAGTTCCTCAAGCCTTATATACTTGACAGAGCTCAATTTATCCATATTAGCTTCGGCAATGGATATTTTTTCTTCACTACTCATTGCATCGGGCACTCCGATAAAGGTTTTCAGTCTTGACATGGCATCCTTGCCTCTTGCTCTTTTATATGGCAGCATGCCGCGTATTGTTCGTTTTAATATATGGTCGGACCGTCTCGGGAAGTATGGCCCGAACTCTCTATTACCTCTGTCAACGGCCTGTTTGTATTCACCGAATGTGGCAATCTTTGATCCTGAAATTACAGCTTTCTCGGCATTTACAATGAATATCTCTTCACCTTCAAGAAGTCTTTTGGCTACAACACTGGAAAGCCTGCCCAATATCATTCCATTTGCGTCTATAATTGTCATTTCATCGCACCTCACTGCATTATCTTCACACCGGAACCATTCGGATTCTCTT
>DAOUWY010000119.1 GCA_030666885.1 Methanosarcinales archaeon | reverse complement strand
CTCTCGTACTTGCGCTGGCCAATAAATGTCAGGCAGCCCCCTGGGAAGTTCTCTTCAATGAGCATGGAGATGGGGCCCAGTTTACAGGTCTTGCAGCACCACCTCGCTTCAACCGTGGGTGGTCCGAAAGCATCGATGGAATCCCAGAACACGTCCCCTGCATGATATGTTTTAACAGTCAGGCCGTAGTGCCTGCCAACCTCTTTTACATTTTCCAGTGTCTCAGGGAACTCCAGTCCGGTATCGGCAAACAGTACATCGAACCCGTCCAGACAGTCCATGACCAGTAGTAAGGTAGCCAGGCTGTCCTTGCCCCCCGAGTATGATACACTAACCGACCGGTTTGTGGATTGGGATACGTTCCTGATAAACGCATGGGCTTTGGCCTCAAAATCCTCCAGGATATTAAGATTGGCAGTAACTACATCATCCCATGAATGGGGGGCTGGGTCTGTAACTGTTTCGACTATCCCGCTCCATCTGGTCTTGACAGCCACGCCCCTTGTGGCTTCCACCATTTCCCTACCGTTCATCTTAGCCCTGCCGGCAGATACAGGTACGCCATCCGGCGATACCACCACCACCTCAGCGCCAGGTATAATCCCGGGGTCGGCATCAATAACACCGGGTGCCAGCGTGCTGGCACCTTTTTGTATGAACGGTACTGCAGTTTCGTCAATCACCACCCAGTTACGGCGGCCATCCATTTCAGTGAAGATCCGGGCTGCCCCTTCCATCCTGGGCAGCAGTACCCACTTACCTGATTCCACATCGAACCTGATATTGGCTAGGGCCACTCCACTGGCTATGATCTCTTCCATCCTGTCGTCAGATGGCACTTTATTCATGATGGCAATAGTCCCGTCAGGTATCATAGGACTACCGAACTGCGCTGTGGCAGTAGCGTTGATATGGTTAATATCATGCTGGAATGCAGGCCTTATATCACCGGGCGGTGTAACCTTGACCTTACCGGCAGGTGAGCCGCATGCACATGTGGGCTCCAGTACCGGCAGATCGCATTGGGGGCACCAGTGCAGCACCATCTTTCCCAGGTATATCTTTGTCATGGGCCATCATATGACAGAAAGGTATAGAAATATTGTGCCAGATAATATACTGATATTGAATTATACTGATATGGACTGGTCAATTCCAGGATGTTGACATGAAATATAAACAGATAATCAAAGTGCTGGCCTTAGCACTTTCATTGAACCTGGTGGTAGCATTTGCAAAGCTGGTATACGGCCACCTGTCCGGTTCCATCAGCATGAAGGCCGACGGTTTCCATTCCTTGATGGACGGTGCTTCGACCACTGTGGGAATGCTGGGTATCTGGGTGGCATCCCGCCCGCCTGATGAATCCCATCCTTACGGGCACCGCAAACATGAGCAGTTCGCCTCGCTATTCATAGGCGCCCTGCTGCTCATCACAGGATTCGAAGTGGCCAGGGGTGCCATTCAAACCATATATGAACCTTCAATTCCCAGGGTCACCTCATTGAGTTTTGCAATTATGCTGGGTACCATGGCCGTCAACCTTTTTATCACCACACTTGAAAGCAAAAAGGGCAGGGAATATAACAGCCAGATACTTATCGCCGATTCACTTCACACCAGGAGTGATATCTTCGTATCCATTGGCGTGATATTAAGTCTGGTAGCAGTGAAGGCAGGCTACCCTATGATCGATGTAGTTGCAGGTATCGTAATCGCACTGATCATTGCAAAAGCCGGGCTGGATGTGGTGAGGGAAGTATCCTTCACACTGCTGGACGCATCGGTCCTGGATACTGATATGCTGTGTGAGATTGCACTGGAAATAGAGGGGGTTGAAGACTGCCATAATATCAGGACCAGGGGTACTGCCGATAATGTCTATGTGGACCTGCATGTGCATGTAAAGGAAGATATGCACATTGATGAGGCGCACTGCATCGCCCATGCAGTGGAGAACCGCATCAAGGAGAGGGTGGAAGGTGTTAAGGATGTGATGGTGCATCTTGAGCCTGGAAATAAGTCAACTCTAATAGGCCATTAGTATGCGATTTTCAGTAACCTGTGTACACTACTTAATTTCCTATATGTTCAAAAACAACTTCATTTGATTCAAAGGTCAGCGGATGATAATCCATTTTCTTCCCGCAAGATGGGCACTCCACATAACCAATGTGGGGAATTACAGATATCTCATTGGAACAAACTGTGCAATAAATCAAATCCTTTATCCCAAAGCGCACTTCTAATATAACCAATATCCTGTGCAATATCCTGAAAATAACTTCCCTGTACTTAACAGCAAAATAATAACTAACAAGTGCCAGTACCGCCCCGGCAACCAGGTCAATTATCCAGTGGATACCCAGGTACACCGTAGAAAACAGGATAGCAGCAGTGGATACCGCAACGAACACTTTGTAGCGATCAAGATTCGTCCTGAACACCACCACCATCAGGGCCATTACCGACAGTGCGGCATGCAGGCTGGGAAAATCATTATCTAAAAACGGGTCCACCACCCTCACACCCTGGTCGATGATCGGACTTAAGTCATACAGCAGAGGTACAACATTAGGCAGGGCGTATCCGGTAACCGTAACCGGTACAAAGATATAGAACGGGAATGCCGTCAGGTAGATGATGATAAAAGCTATGGTGAACTCTTCAAGTGCCTTGAGGTTGTGGGTGTATATCAATATAACGAATGTGAATATCATCAGGAATGAGAAAATCATCAGGTAGATGAACCCGTTAAGGTATGTCAGTACGGGCGTGGCAAAACCCTGGAAATTACTTACAAAGTCGCCTTCTATCATTAATAGATATCCGGTATAATCAGCATTCACCTTGATACCCAGCATATTGACAATGGACGACTGGGACTGCACAAGCATATAGACAAGAAACGCAGATACAAAAAACGGCCAGAACCCTATCAAGAACCTGCGCCTGGATATACTATACTTCTGTCCTTTAACATCTCTTGGAATAAGGGTATAAATGCCGACCAGTGTCATCAATGCAAGAACTGGCAGCATAATTATTGTCATTAAGTATGTCGAAGTCATTCCACTAACCTTGAGTGGAGTATAATAAATCCAAAAAATATAAAGGTTTATGTGAAATTCCAACAAAATCTTATTATTCAATAATCTCATTCTATGTGGTATTATGTTCACGATTATTACAGGCACCCAGTTCGGTGATGAAGGAAAAGGAAAGATTGTTGACCTGATGGCCAGGGAATATGACCTTATCGTCCGTTTCCAGGGGGGCGATAATGCAGGTCATACCGTTGTTGTTAACGGTAAAAAATACAAACTGCATCTCACTCCTTCCGGTGTGTTGTTCGATGCCAGGTTACTCATCGGTCCTGGTACCGTGCTGAATCCACAGACCCTTGCAAAGGAACTTGACATACTGGCCGATGACGGCACAGTTGTGGATAAAAAAAAGCTTGGAATAGATGCCAAGACAAGCATCATTATGCCGTACCATGTGGAACTGGACGGCCTGGGGGAGTCGGCGCGGAGTGTGAAAATAGGTACAACCAAACGTGGCATCGGCTATGCCTATATCGACAAAGTGGCCAGGGACGAGGTCCAGATGTCAGACTTGGCAGATGAGAAACGGCTGCGCAGGCGGCTGGAAGAGCTTACTCCGGTAAAGGCTGCCCAGATACGGAGCATGGGCGGCGACCCATCTATAATGGAAGATGAGACCTGGATCAGGACATATATTGAACTGGGGCGTAAGTATGCTCCCTTCATTGCTGATGTATCCCATGAAATCAACACCGCCCTTGACCAGGGTAAGAAGGTACTGGCAGAAGGTGCACAGGGAGCACACCTTGATGTGATCCACGGCACCCAGAAATTCGTGACATCTTCATCATGCATCGCAGGTTCTGCATGTGCAAACCTGGGTGTGGGACCCACCAGGGTGGACGAAGTGGTGGGAATATTGAAAGCCTATATTACCCGTGTAGGCGAAGGACCGCTGCCTACCGAACTTAAGGACAGTACAGGAGATCTTTTAAGGGAAGCTGGCGCCGAGTTCGGTACCACAACCGGCAGACCCAGACGCTGCGGCTGGTTCGACCTGCCTCTTGTAAAGAAATCAGTGGCATTGAACGGCTATACTCAGATAGCCCTTACCAAACTGGATGTACTGTCAGACATACATCCCCTTAAGGTGTGTGTGGCATATGAACTGGATGGTGTAAGACTGGATTACCCGCCAGAGTCCACTGCAGACCTTGCCAGGTGTGTGCCGGTTCTCGAAGACCTGCATGGCTGGGATGGGCACCTTACCGGTATTCGCAGTATGGATGCACTGCCGGATGGTGCAGTTGAATATTTATCCCGACTTGAGTCGCTTGTGGGTGTTCCTTTTAAGTATATCTCAGTCGGACCCGGACGGGAACAAACGTTTACAAAATAAGTGATAATTAATAAACCACAGAGAGCACAGAGGACACAGAGAGTAAAACCAGATGCAAGCTCTGTGCTCTCTGTGTCCTATGTGGTAAAATTATAATTGTGTGAGAATGCATGGGGGATGTGTGAGGGATATATATGATTCATGAAGCATCGTTGTATGAAAAACTGGAAAAAAGAAAGGTCAAATGCCATGTGTGTGCACATGAGTGCACAATAGCAGATGGTAAAAGAGGCATCTGCGGTGTACGGGAGAACAGGGGCGGCACATTGTTTACCCTGATTTACAATACCGTTTCCAGTGAGGCCGTTGACCCTATTGAGAAAAAACCCCTGTACCATTTTCTCCCTGGCACCTTGAGTTACTCCCAGGGCACTATCGGCTGCAATTTCAGGTGCGCTCACTGCCAGAACTGGACTATTTCCCAGGTTAAACCCGGGCAGGTACATATCAGGGAGATTACGCCGGAGGAGTCTGTGGCCAGGGCACTGGCTTCGGATTGTGCCAGCATCTCCTGGACGTATAACGAGCCTACTATCTGGCACGAGTTCACGTACGATTCAGCAAAACTAGCCCGGGAAGCAGGGCTGAAAACTGTGTATGTGACCAACGGGTATATCACAGAGGATACACTGCGGGATATTTCCCCTTACCTTGACGCTTTCAGGGTGGATATTAAGGCATTCAGGGATGAGTTCTACAGGGGGACCTGCCGGGCTCACCTGCAGCCGGTGCTGGATTCAAGTGTGGTGGCAAGGGAACTGGGCATGCATATCGAGGTGGTCAACCTGATTATACCTGACAGGAATGATGACCCACAAGAGACGAGGGATCTCATTGAATGGGTGCATGACAACCTCGGACCCAAAACACCAGTACATTTCACAAGGTTCTATCCCATGTATAAAATGAAGGATGCCAGCCCTACACCGGTGGCTACACTTGAGAGGGCGTGGCAGATGGCAAAGGATGCGGGGATGGAGTATCCGTATGTGGGTAATGTGGCCGGGCATGAGTATGAGAACACGTACTGTCCTGGGTGCGGGACGCTGCTCGTAGACAGGAGTGGGTTTCAGATTGCAAGGAATGTTATTACAGAGGATAAGAAGTGTCCCGATTGCGGGTACGGGATTGCCGTGGTATTGGATTGATTTCCGGTCAAGGACGCTATGTTCGAAATAAAAATCCGGACAACACTACCTTTGCATAGACCGGATCAGTTTTTCAACCATTCTTCTCTAGATATTTTGGCCTGTTTTAGTATTCTCGACAATAAGTCCTCTCAAATTTCAGTTTTATGGGGATTGGGAATCGTTAATACCAGATCACCTTTTAACATAAATGGATGTTTACCGCCAGAGTAAGGTCCTTCAAAACCCAGTGTATGAAGGCGTTTGACGAAATATTTCCAGCTTACTGGGTTAAGTTTAGGCAACTGCGATTTCTCCAGTTGTTTCGAAATTTAAATTTCCAATTGGAGGTATGGATAATCCTTTTTTTAACCTGATTATTATCCATTCATCTATTACGTCTTCAAGATTCTTCCTGCATTCTTCAAGATTCTTTCCACTTGCCCATACACCTTGAAGTTCAGGCACTTCACCATAATATGGTTCTTCATCTTCTATTATTTCATATTTGTCATGTTCAAGTGCTGCCTGGATATATTGAATTAACATGTGGAATACCCTTTATTCATTGATTCTAATCTATAAAATGACTATATTGACTTTATGTCTCTACAAGTTAATATGAAAT
>DAOUWY010000368.1 GCA_030666885.1 Methanosarcinales archaeon | reverse complement strand
TGACCCCACTATTTACCCTTCATCCTCTGCAAAGCCCATATCCTATATGGTAAAAATTCTATCACCCCTTCATCCACATCCATGATCTCGCTGTGATCCAAAGTTATAATCAATCCCCATTCCAGACCAAAGTAACCCATACCACGGCGCAGCCCATCTACCTCCCGTGCCTTAGTCGAAGCATCTGAAACATCTAGGCATACATTGATCAAACCAGCAGGCTCTGTACCTTCCAAAACAAGGAAATCAACCTCCTTTTTATCCATCAGCCTGTATATCTCACACCCCTTCCTCCTAAGGTCAAGAAATACTGCATTTTCCAGCAATTTCCCCCTGTCAGACGAGAATCGATGTGAAGACACTAAAAGCAGACCATTATCCACAGCATATACTTTCCTTGGACTGCGCTCCCTCTTACCCGCAGAAAATGAATGAGTATTCAAAAAGAACAAAAGGTAAGGTTCTTCAAGATACCTGGAAAACCTTTCAATTGAATCCAGTGAAACACGCCCGCCCAGTGCACGCCTTGTCCCGTTAAGCGTAACCGGACCAGGTACGGATGCCATAAACGTCGTAGCAACCGCTTCTAATTTCTCAATATGGCGCACCTCATATCTGCGGGCTACATCATGGTTGATGATATCACGGTATATCTGTAAGACCATTCTCTCTTTGAGGTCAGGTTCAGGTGTAAGCACTACTCCCGGAAAGGTTGATGCTGAAATATACTCTGATGCCAGGCTCTTGATCTTTTCAGCATCTGCCAGTGGATCATCAGGATCGATGCCGTGAAACGAGATGTATTCGGAAAGGTCCAGGGGGAAGACCTCCAGGTCCAGATGCCTTCCTGTCAGCAATGTGGCAAGTTTATTTGACAGAAGTTTTGCTGATGAGCCTGATACTATGATGTGCATATCAGGATTTTTATCCTGTTGTATCCTGACCCAGCGCTCCCACTCCGGAAGCCTTTGGACTTCATCAAGGATGAGATATCGCAGTCCCTGAGCATCTACAAAAGCCCGGTGAGCAGTTATTAACTGGTCAAGAAGGCGGGAACCGTCCTGTATAGGAAGTCTTGGGTCCTCAAAGTTCACATACATGGTTTGCGATGGTCCGGCAGTTTTGCTCTCGATCATGTGATGTATGAACTGGATGAGGATCGTGGTCTTACCACTCCTCCTGATACCAGTTACGACTACGACTTGCCCGGTGGAAGTGAGTCTGGTGAGGTCGCTCAGATATTCGGGACGAATGATACCTGTAGAAGGCCTGGCTCTCCAGAAGTTGAATGGGTTGAGTATTTCAATTAATTCTCGTTCGTCCATAGTGTTAATTCGTCGTGGATTGCTTATATAGTTTCCGACATATCGTATAACTAATGATGTATTTATACGATATATCTTCAATTCTGACATTTGACTTATTTTACTGGCGATTGTTCAAACAGAACCGGGCTGAAGTAGAACAGCAACGTTAAATCCAGCACTATTCATTCCTCCCGCCTCCCGACATTTCCACTCGCTTGCCCTGCCTCTAATCACCCGGCCGCCCCTCTTGTTCAAGTCCACACCCTGCGCCTGGTTGCTGGATATGTGGGCGGCGGCCTAGGTTGTTGTTGATTGCTGCCGGTGGCGGATATGTCTATTGAAATATATAACGTATTGGATATTAATCAATCACATTACGCTTTATTCCAATAAGGTTCTGAGGCATTCTTTTTTCTGCCCACCAGGGGTTCCACAGACGTATCGACTGCTCAAGCAT
>DAOUWY010000380.1 GCA_030666885.1 Methanosarcinales archaeon | reverse complement strand
TTTGATAAACGTCAACAAAATACAAATAAAATCACCGAACCCACCACAATAATAATTTCAGGAAATAATATTATGGAAATAAAAATAGTGATAATACAGATATTTTGCATATTATTGATTCTTCCTGTAACCGGTTGCATCGAAGAAAGGTATTCAAATGAACTTGAAATTCTACGTACCACCAGATCCATACATGGCACCGAAAATACAAATAACACCGAAAGCACACCAGAACCACAATATTCACCGGAAATGCAACAACTAATTGATTTCCTGAAAACGGATAGATTAAATGAGGAAAGTTATCACGAGGACCCACACAGAGGTGTTGATTACTATGTATGCAGCGGCTTTTCAAGAGACCTGGCTCAAAACGCAAAGGAATTCGACATCGATATGGGAGCAATATCAATTAGAGATACGATGGCAGTAGGAATAGGAACAGAATACTATCACGCAATGAACTATTGTATCATAGATGAAAAATTTATCCTGGTAGAACCCCAGACAGATGAAATATTCACATTAGAAGATATAAAACAATCCCCTGATTTTGAAGGTTATAAATATATTTCAATATATCAAAATGCTCAAATGATGTCAAACTTTGGCAAAGGAAGAAAAACAGTTGATATAGACCTATACGGCGGTTACAACGAAAGTGATTTAATCAAAAAGTTTCCTCCCATCTCATATTAATTTTTCAACGTATAGGAAAGTATAAACGCATTTCCTTCTCTCGCATCTGAAATAGATAAGTTGATTTCCTTAGCTTTTGTTTTATTGTGTGTCTACAAAAACCAAAGCAAGGAAATCAGTAACAATCACAATCACAATCACTATAGCATTAATTATTTTCTCTTGCAAACATGGGATGATTACAAAATCAGGTCTGGAGATTCGTTGAGGCAAGTCGAAATAGAAAATGTTGAAAGAATGAGAATATGCAGAAAGCCTCAAAATGGTTACAAAGTTTATCAGTGTCCAGAATGTTGGATGAAAAAATATGTCCCTTTCACCTGCAAGAGCCGTCTATGCACATCATGCGGGACAAAAGCAGCTAATCAATGGGCAGAACAAATTAATCATAAGCTTCCCAAAGTTCCGCACAGACATGTTGTTTTACTAAAGGGACACATGTCTTATACTACAATTCCTGATTCAATGTGGGAACTTTTCAAGAATCCTGACTACCAGAAGATACTCTTTCAGGCATCGAAAGTAACAGTCGAGGTTTCAGAAAAAACAGGCCGAAAAAAAGCGGCCCTGCTCTGCCTTCCAGGGATCTCAGCAGAAATTCCAGGCATTATAGAAGGCACAAAGACATGTGCAGCACTGATCGCTATCGATGGATGCAGCACTCAGTGCGCAGCAAAGACGCTTAAAAAGAGCGGATTTGATCCGGTAGAGATCGTACTTAACAGGGATTGTGGGATTAAAAAAAGTCATGATATTTCAGATGAAGTCGGGTTGGAGAGAGCTATTGAACATATATCCGGGACAATAGCAGAACTTGGCGTATAAAATGACTCAATCTCCCCAGCTACCGTATTTCCTAAGCTCCGGATAACTTCTCCACAGCTTC
>DAOUWY010000199.1 GCA_030666885.1 Methanosarcinales archaeon | reverse complement strand
GTGGAAAAACGCTAGCAACAGAGGATATAAAAAAGTTTAATAGTTAGCAGATAGGTTTATCTTTCAAAGTCAGGTATTACCGACAGAATAAAAGAAGGAATCCGGATATGGAAAAAATCAAAGTGATTCTGAATCGCGAATCAAATACACTTGATGTATGGTTTGATAATCCTGAAAAGGAATATATATGTGAGGAAACTGGAGAGGAGATTGTACTTAAAAAAGATAAGTATAATAAGGTAATTGGATTTGAAAAACTCAACCTTCTCGTTGATAAAAATGAAAATATACCAGTTGAAGTAACAGCCACATAAAAATATAAATAATAAGCTTACAGGCAACTAAAATACATCATCCAAATTCTTAGCGTTTAATGATTTTTAGAATTTTACATATCTTATCACTGGCCCTGGCACTTCTCAGAACTGAGCAGCGGGCGCAAAAGGCTGGAATCCCTGTTTTTGGATGAGGGCTTTGGCACACCGGACAGTGAGACCCTGGATGCTGCCTTAAACGCACTGGAAAGCCTGCGGTTATCTGGCAGGACCATTGGTGTGATCAGCCATATCGACCAGCTTACCCGGCGCATACCTGTGAGGTTAGATGGAAAAGGAGGGGGTGGGGACAACCACGAGTATTAAAATGCTATTTTCATAACCAACTGCCTCCAATCGAACGAAATGTTTATATCAAGATGAGAGAAATGGTTCATTATGGATACAGAAGAATATACTCAACAAATCGTTGATGACCTGTACGCTTTGCCTAAAGACAAGATTGTCGAAGTAATGGACTTTGTGCATTTTCTGAAAGAGCAAATGCAAAATCAAAATCAAAATATCCCATTACGTGAGACAGGATTGACTCGGGAAGAAGCATTCGACCTGCGCAGACGGTTGACAACTTTTAAGGACGACTGGAATGCATCTGGTATGGACGACTATGACAATTGAAGTGGATACTATTTGCTCAGCATGTTATCGATCTTACTAAGTATTAAGGGATATTCTCAAGTCATTTGAAATATCTTTATATAAGAAGGAAGTGAAGAATATCTACGGAAAAGAAATTGAGGTGAGGATAGAAAAACTCCCTGAATATCTAAGAAGGGAAGTCTTAGATTATATAGATTTTTTATCAATAAAGTATAAAGGTAAACTGAGAAACGAAAAGAAATTTGAGTTTGATTGGGAAGGAGGTTTACTAGAGGTACGGGAGAACTTTACTTCTGTTGAGTTACAACACAAATCTATGGAGTGGAGATGACATTTTTAGTTGATACAAATGTATTTCTGGAAATCCTTTTGAATCAGGATAAAAAGGAACATTGCAAGATGTTTTTGAATAACAATATTGGAATTCTTAATATAGCAGATTTTTCTTTTCATTCTATTGGTGTAATTCTGTTTAGATATGCTAAAGAAGATATTTTTCAGAAATTCATTAAAGATGTCATACCAAATATTCAACTAGTCTCATTGCCAATAAAATTGTATATGGAAGTAATAAATACTAAGATAAATCTAAATTTGGATTTTGATGATGCGTATCAATATAGCACAGCCAAGTATTATGAACTGACAGTGGCTACAATGGATAAGGATTTTAAGAAGATTAAAGATGTGGACATTTTATTTTTATAAGATATTACCTAGTAAAATATATCTTATTAAAAAATCATTTTTTTCTACAATCATGCTACTGCCCGATCGCTAACTCTGTTGATGCCCGGGACTTGAGTATAAGCGAAATCCGGGGTTATTTACTTCGTAGATCGCTGGTGTATGCCCGAGGTCGAGATTGTTGTATGGAACAGGATAAGAAACTGGAAGGGGCCAAGTCTAAAATAGAACGATGTCAGAAACTTGCAGGGGGAATGCCCGCAAACAGCCTGAGGGATTTTGCCCTGCAGACCATGTTCGACCTGCTCATCACACTCGCAAACCGGCAGTTATCTGATATAACCTCCAGATATGCATTAAGGGCTGTTGACCTGAAGTATATGGTGGTAATAGACCTGTGGAACGCAGGTGAACAACGCCCGGTCGAGACCCTATCCGGCGGCGAGTCATTTCTGGTCAGCCTGTCGCCGGGCCTGGCACTTCTCAGAACTGAGCAGCGCGCGCTCAAGGCTGGAATCATTGTTTCTGGATGAGGGCTTTGGCACACTGGACAGCGAGACCCTGGATGCCGCCTTAAACGCACTGGAAAGCTTGCGGTTATCTGGCAGGACCGTTGGTGTGATCAGCCATATCGACCAGCTTACCCGGCGCATACCTGTGAGGATAGATGTGAAAAGGATAGGGGGGACATCAACTATAGATGTGAAGGGGTAGGGTGGAAGAAATAAGATGGATGAGGCAGGATGACGCTGAAAGAACTGGTTGCGAGATCGACACGAAGGCAGCTTGATGCGATCACTTTCACGTACGATTTGCAATTTAAATTCTCGTGTGTATGTCTGTCTTATTTTGAAATTGTGCCATATGACCTATGCCTTTCATGATCTAACACTTGGAAGTTGACGCTACACCAGAGCCATAAAAAAAGATATATATGGTTTCATCGTAGATTCTAGTAGGCCATTTCTAATGGTGGTTGGTTAATTGTTGGATAGCCTCTTTTAACTGAACAATAAAAGAAGGTGTTACTCATAGAAACAAAAGTGAAGGATTTAACTGTTATGGAACTACACTCCCTCATATCTAATACAGTCAAAGAAACCATGGAAGATTTAATCGAAGATATGTTAGCACTTTCAAGTGATGAATATCTACACTCAATTAATGAGGCAAGAAACGATTATAATGAGGGTAGAGTTAAAAATTTTGAGGAAATCTTTAATGTATAAGATTGTATTTACCAGAAGGTCATTAAAAGACTTAGAAAACATTGACAAATATATACAGAATAGGATAGCTGTGAAACTTAAGGAATATACTAAAGAGCCTCAAAAATATGGTAAAAAATTAATTAATCATAAAATAGGAACATATAGGTTTAAAATAGGAGATTATAGAGTTATATTTGATATTGACAAAGATACTAAAGTAGTTTTAAGAATAGGGCATAGAAAAGGCATTTATAAATAATAAGATGCCGTCAAAAAGCGTATATTTGTATCCACTTCAAATCTGATGGTAATTACCACCCCTTTAAAAAAACTCGATGGGATCAGGTCTGAAATGGAACAATGGCAGAAACTTACAGGGGTAATACCTGCAAACAGCCTGAGGGACTTTGCCCTGCAGACCATGTTCGACCTGCTCATCACACTCGCAAACCGGCAGTTGTCTGATATAACCTCCAGGTATGCTTTAAGGGCTGTTGACCTGAAGGACATGGTAGTAATTGACCTGTGGAACGCAGGCGAACAACGCCCGGTCGAGACCCTTAATCGGCAGCGAGTCATTCCTGATCAGCCTGTCGCTGGCCCTGGCACTTCTCAGAACTGAGCAACGGGCGCTCAAGGATGGAATCATTGTTTCTGGATGAGGGCTTTGGCACACTGGACAGCGAGACCCTGGATGCCGCCTTAAACGCACTGGAAAGCTTGCGGTTATCTGGCAGGACCATTGGTGTGATAAGCCATATCGACCAGCTTACCCGGCGCATACCTGTGAGGATAGATGTGAAAAGGACGGGGTCGGGACTTCAACCATACATGTGAAGGGGTAGGGGAATAAAATCCTTAAATGAATTTTATGAATTCTTCCACTGTAATATCTGCATCTCGCAGAAATTTTCTAAGCAGTCCCTTCCCTAAAACTTTATGATTAGGGATTGAGATAGGTGTTTTAGATGCATCAGATAGATGCTTCATTCGGATATGACTGCCTGTCTGCCTTACAGGGGCATATCCGAGTTTTTCAAAGGCTTTTACTGCCTCTTTGCCTGATATTACTGGCAGTTTCATACTTCAACCGCTAATGTATGAAAACTAAATTCCTGGATATTTGCAATATCGGAAATTACATCTTCGGTCTCATCATCAAGACACATCTCAATGACTTCATGGATGTTCGTGAGTGCCTCATCGAGGGTCTCTCCTTGAGTATAACAACCTCTTAAAAGCGGACACTCTACTACATAAAATCCATCTTCATCTTTTTCTACGATAATTGGAAGATTTATTTTATTTGAGCCAGATTTCATTGTAGAATTAAGTGCCTTTCATAGATTTAAGGTTGTTGTAAGTCCTATACAAAGAATATTTGCAATAGTGAATTATGGTGTGGACTACGACTGGATTAGTATGCAAGGGCTTAGCATTAAAGGAACTAAAATATTTTCATGTTTTACAAGCTCTCTGATAAATAACCATTAAACAGGATTCAAAGCGACAAACCGTTTTATTTAAGTATACGAAGACCCTGTACTGT
>DAOUWY010000203.1 GCA_030666885.1 Methanosarcinales archaeon | reverse complement strand
TATATAAAGATCATAACAGATGGGAACTGGGCCGGGTCCTGCCTGGAATAATAATATCCCACCAGTGCCGGGATAAGCATCAGAACTCCCAGGTACTTCAGGATAATTCCCAGGGTGTTAAGGACCACTTTAAATCTCATTATATAACCCACTCTTTACGTAATTTATCTGGAAAGTAATAAGTCCAATCCCTCACTCCTTCCAGAACCCTGGTATCAGCAGCACCAGTACAGTGAATATCTCAAGCCTGCCGATCCACATATTGGCAATAAGCACAAGTTTTCCCATATCAGGTATGGTACTGAAATTGGACCACGGTCCCACAAGGTCAAACCCAGGTCCGATATTGCCCAACGTCACAATGGACGCCGAAGCAGCACTCAACGCTTCAATACCTAACTCGCCCAATATGAACGTGCTGGCCATGAACACCAGGATATACAGGATCATGAACGAGAAGATGCTGTTCATCACATCCTCATGCACCACCCGCTCACCCAGCCGGATGGGCCGGACCAGCTTTGGCTGTAGTGACCTGAACAGTTCCCTGTACGCGTACTTCAACATCAACAACAGTCGCACCACCTTGATCCCGCCTGCAGTGGAACCTGCACAGCCTCCAATGAACATGAGCATGAACAGCACCATGCGGGACGAGTCCGGCCATGTGTTAAAATCATAGGTGGCATAGCCCGTTGTTGTCATTATAGACAACACTTGGAATATGGCATACCTGAAAGATGTGCCAATCTCCTCAAACGTCCCCGTCCTCCATAGTGTCCAGGTCAGCGCCGCAGTAGTAAGGACTACAATAAAACTGTAGAACTTGAACTCACCGTCCTTTAGCAGGCTTCTATGGTCCACATATATAAGCCTGTAATGTAGTGCAAAATTAGCACCTGCCACGAACATGAAAAATACAATGATCCCCTCGATAAGTGGACTGTTGAAAGCTGCAATGGAATCGGCCCTGGGTGAGAACCCGCCGCATGCCATGGTAGTGAAGGTATGGGTCAGGCCGTCGTACACTCCCATTCCCGCGCCCAGAAGTGCAATGAACTGTATCACCGAAAGGACCATGTACACCATCCAGAGTATCCTGGCTGTCTCCTTAAGCCTGGGTTTAAGTTTATCTTCAGTGGGACCGGGCGCCTCTGCCTTGAATAACTGGCGGCCCGCCACTGCCAGTTTGGGCAGGATGGCCAAAAACAGCATAATTATACCCATGCCGCCCAGCCATTGTATGAAACAGCGCCAGAACAGCAAGGCCTTTGAATGGGACTCGATATCTGTCATAATGGTAGCGCCGGTGGTGGTAAAGCCTGACATGGACTCGAAGAGGGCATCGACTGGCTGCATCCCGCTCATCAGGAAAGGCAAAGCGCCGAATATTGCTGCCAGGAGCCAGGTAAAAGCCACGATGCCAAAACTCTCTCTGTTCCTTAACTCATCGCTGCTGCAATTGGTATATTGCAGCACAAGCCCCACAGATGTTGTGACCAGAAATGAATAAATAAAGACCATAACAGATGGGAACTGGGCCGGGTCCTGCCTGGAATAAATAAATCCCACCAGCGCCGGGATAAGCATAAGAACCCCCAGGTACTTCAGGATAATTCCCAGGGTGTTAAGGACCACTTTAAATCTCATTGTATAACCCATTCTTTACGTAATTTACCTGATAAGTTCTTTATCCAGAACGCCGTAGCAGCAACTTGAGAGTCACAATAATGGGTATGATCCCAAGCCTGTCTGAATCCCTTAAAATAATCATCTTTATCATTCCATGACAAAGGCGATTAACCCTACTTGAAAAGTGCCTCCACTTTTGAAACCATTTCCAATCTGGTGAAGACAATAACCTTATCACCTGATTGTATCCGGACATTACCGTCAGGTACAATTATGTTACTTTCGTGTACTATTGTGCTGACAATGGCATCTTTCGGGAACTTGACACTTTTCAGTGGCTTTTTTACTATTTTGGAACCTGCCCTGGCAGTCAGTTCAAGCACTTCAGCTTTTTCACCTTCCAGTGTGGCAATGGATTGGATACCTGTCTTGAGCAGCGTGGTCTTGAGCACTTCGTTGATGGTAGCTTCCCTGGAACTCATGGCCACATCCACACCCACCATTTCGAACAACCGGGTGTATTCGGTCCTGTCCACCCTGGCTATGACCTTAATGGCGCCCAATTGTCTGGCAAGCAGGGAGCATAGCAGGTTCTTTTCATCACTATTGGTAACAGAAACCACTGCGCCCATTCCAGGTATATTTACTTCTTCCAGTATCCCCATATCTGTGCCATCACCGTTTATGACCATGATATTTGGCAGGGACTCGGCAATCATTTCACAACGTTTCAAGTCCTTCTCAACCAGTGTGATGTTAAAGTCTTTTTTGCGAAGCAGCTCAACCAGGTAGAACCCAACAGTGCCGCCCCCTACTATCAGTACTTTTTTACTCTGGTTGCTGACCTCGAACCATTTCCTTATCTCCTGTATGGCCTCTTCCTTGCCTATAATTACCACCCTGTCACTTGAGCGGATGATATCGTTCCCTCCCGGAATGATGACATCATCATCCCTGAATATGGCTGAGATCATGCTGCACTGTGGAAATAGTATTTTTTTGAGGGGCTTGTTCAACATCACATTTCCGTCATCTACCTTGAACTCGATCATCTTGACCATTCCTCCGACAAAATCCTGGACATCAACAGCCGAAGGTATCGAAAGTATCTGGTACATTGCATTGGCAAGGGAGAGTTCCGGACATATCATGATGTTCATGCCCGCTTGTTCCCGTATGGTCACAGGTTCGATTATATAATCAGGGTTGCTGACCATTGCAATAGTCTTGGTTCCGTTGCCGGTCAGCAGCTTGACTGCCATACAGGCCACGATATTGAGTTCATCATGATCAGTTACAGCCACTACCAGGTCTGAATTTTCCACTCCCGCTTGTTTCAGGACCTTAACATTGGCACCATTGCCCTGGATAACCTGTACATCAAGACCCATTACCTGCTCTAGAGCACCTTCATCCTTTTCAACAATCACCACTTCGTGGTCCTGATATATCGCTTTGGCAAGTTGATATCCAACATCACCAGCGCCGATGATAATTATGTGCAAAATGTTCACCTGAGAATATGTAATGAAAACGTGTAATATAAATGTCCAAAATAAATATATAATGTAAATATATAACGTAAATATGCAATGTAAATATGTAAAGTAACTTTTTACATTCTTACAAGACATCAAGGATTATCATCATATACTAAAAAACTATCTATGAATAATGCAACTTATTAAAAATCTTCGAAATTTTGTTGTGCTTTAACATTTCCTGTAAAGTCACTTGATTTTTCATTAATATCAATCCCGAGCTGCCTGAGGGTATTAGCAGCTATTTTCGGACCGATAATATCAGCCATTGCTTTGAATTCAGCCATTCTGATAGCTTCTATATCCTTATATCCTGCATTATAAAGCTTCCTTGCCCGCACACGCCCGATACCCTTTATCTTGATAATGGGCAGCAGTTCCTTAGCTGCACCATAGGATATGCGCTCCACCAGTTCCTGTGCAAAACCTGCATATTCGCTGCCCAGATAAGAAAATATGCGGGCAGTGGAATGCATAAGCCACTTGGCGGTATCGGCCTGTGCCCTTATATCACCTGGACCGATATTGA
The DNA here is from genome assembly GCA_030666885.1 of Methanosarcinales archaeon. Lineage (GTDB taxonomy): Archaea > Halobacteriota > Methanosarcinia > Methanosarcinales > Methanocomedenaceae > Methanocomedens_A. The sequence goes on along the minus strand of DAOUWY010000203.1, from coordinate 662 downwards.
ACCTGCTTGTAATATTATCTTCCTTGCATTCTGAGATCCATTCCTGCAGTAACACGGCAGTCTTTACTTCAGACATAAACCACTCATACTCGCTGCTGTGCGGGGGAGGAGGAGATACAAATTCATCGTTGTGCTGCTGTATAAAGTCATCCAGCCAGCTATAATCATTATTTCTCAGGTACAGGGGCCGCATATTCGGGGTATGGCAGATAAGCTGGAGCATTGTCAGTTCGGTCAATTTCACCCTGCCCGGGAGCGCCTGTCCTTCCACAATGGTACTGGCGGACATGGGGTCAATATACAATCTGGTCACCAGTTCTCCCAGTTCAGTCGGGTGCAGCCCGTCACTGTCTATTATCATGTTGGAGGTCACAAGGAACTCTATCACTTCATCGACTACAGCCGCCAGCTTCCAGGTATCCTGCTGGTAAGCGAAAAAAGTATGACCAAGGAAATCCATCAGTTCTTCCCTGCTTTTTACAAGCCCGGTGGATACTATTGAAAGGATGTGGGTGCGCAGCGCACCTTCGGTACCGAGTTTGGAATAGATATCCTCTGCATCGTTGTTCACATACTGTTCAATAAGTGCTTCCATTTCCTCATCAGATTTCGATATCAACACCGACTCACCATACGGGTCAAGCCCGGGACGGCCTGCCCGT
>DAOUWY010000213.1 GCA_030666885.1 Methanosarcinales archaeon | reverse complement strand
TAGTATCAGAATTATTTGAATCTTTCAGAGGATAAAACATGCTCTGTGAAGGTTAAGAGAGTTTTTTCTTTTAACCCGTTGCAGGTTAACTAAATGTTATGTGCATGATTTGATAATACAATTAAGATAGAGGTAATGAGACTGATATATGGCAAAATGCTCAATATGTAATTCCCGAAAGGGAAAGCGAAAATGCAAAGCGCAAGAAAATTTCATTTGTAGCTTATGCTGTGGTGAGACGCGAACTTTTAACAAATGCAATGGATGCTCTTTTTACAAAGATACTAAATCAATTAGAAATTACAAAAAGGTGCCACATATTTCTCTATACCGTATGTCAAATGAAACAACACTTCAGGATTACGCAGATGTTATAGAATCGGCGATATGTCAATTTGATAGAGAACGGAATGAAAATCTTAATGACAATATTGCTTTAAAACTCGTTGAGTTGCTTTTGGATAAGTACCATTTCAAAGATGAAAAATTGAACTTCTCGAATAAATTAGAAGAAAATGGGTTTGTTTTTATAGATCAAGCTATAAAAGAAGATCTTACATCTCTTTCTACTGAAGCTATCACTGAAATACTTGGTACCATATACCGTTCAATTCACCGCCATAACCTTAGAGATCGTGAATATTTGGAATTTATTCATCAACATGTTGGAATACGCGTTGGAAAGGGTGCTCGAGTAATCAGAAATTTTCTCGGGGAATATCAAGATTAGGCACATAACAATCACATCCACTCTAACAAGCAGGGTCGGACGGCTGTAACATTTGCCAAGTTTGAGGAAAACGTAGCATTTACAAATGCCCGTTTCCCTGCTTGTAGGTGATGCGGAGACGTTAAACCGCACGAACTAAGATGGAACGTATGACGAAAAAGAAATGGCGGGTTCAAGCCTCAACAACCATGAAGACCTACGTCTATTGCCGAATCGCGGCTCAGAAGGCTCTGGAGCACAGCAAGCAGCATCCGACCGGTTCGTTCTACTTCAACATGATGGCGGCAACATTCGCAGCATTTACCGTTGAAGGCTTCTTGAATGATCTGGGTGAACGCAAGGTGGTAGACTGGTCGCGGCTGGAGAGGCGGCTTGGTCCGAAGGAGAAACTTTTGCTCCTCCGACAGCTATTGCACTTGGAGGTGGACAAAAGTCGCCGCCCCTTCCAGACGCTTCATGATATGCTCCGTGTTAGGGATGCCCTCGCGCATGGTCGGACTATCGAAACACTGTCGGATGAAATCGTGGCGAATCCAAACGACGAATCCGCCAGTTGGCCCGAACCAGAATGGAAAAAGCTCTGTCAGCCGAAGTCAGTGGCTCGAATGGTCGAGGACGCGGATCTGATCGTTCGTGATCTCAACGCTCAGACGGGGTCCAACCGCGATCCGTTTGCAAGCCCAGGTGGCGGCTGGTCAGGTGCTGATCCAGTAGAGCCATAAACGTGGTATTGCGGTCTAACCATGCAAATGCAGCCGACGCAAAGGGCCGCGCGGCTGATTTGCCCCGTTGGGCGATAGGATTGAGATGAAATACATTTACAAAGCTTCGTGGTCTGTTGTCGGCGGGATAAACCTTGGTAAGGATGCACAAACGATAGTGCTTTTAGAATCAGAGTTGTGCCGATTTTTTCTGACAAATACGCCCGACCCGCTTCTGCTGGACATAGATCGAGGAACTGCCCTCGGACGTTTGATGCTGAGGGGTTTTGTCGGGAAGCGAGGTGATGAAGAATTCCCGGTTGCACTAAATGCCGAGATTGAAGAAATAAAGACAGAGCGAAATAAAAAAAGAGGGTCACATCCAGTTATGATCGTCGAGGCCTTTGGAGACATTGAGACCGAAATAACGAGACCGTTTCGTGAGCATGAAGATTTTATCGTCACATTTGACTGTGTGCATAAGAAGGAAGTTGCCCGCAACCATAAGTCAGAAATAGAAGCTATGAAATTGGCGGTAGCTTTAGAAAGTGATCCCCCATCTAATTTCACATCACTTGAAGATGGCATCCATTTGATAAATGAAGAAGGAAAAACAATTTACAGCATTAGCTTCACGATGTCCGGTTAAGCTACGATATCATCCGGCTTAACGGAAAAGGCAGTTGAGAGTATATGCAGCCGGTACAACATTCTACACAAATCAAACGATATAGAATCGGTTCAACGACTTTTTTCACAAATGGCCGATTACGAAACAGACCGTCTCAAAGCATTTTTATCTGGGTGGGCAGCCATAGAAATATTGATTGCAAAGACGTTTAAGACTTACGAAGATGCCTTTCTTTCGCCTCTTGCAAACGCTGAGCAGCAAGGTCTGCGTGAAAAATTTCTAGCACGCGTAAAGAGCGTCATGAAAGACAAATACAGACTTACTGACAAATTCGCTGCGGTTGGGGCTGTGCTCTTTCCGTATGCTCCAGAAAGTGAAAGCCAGAAAGATTTTGAAAAATTCATCAAATTGAAAAAACTACGAGACTCAATCTTTCATGGTGAGGAATTTTCTGAGAGAGATTTACCTGTTTATGAGCTTGCCGTTCTGTTGCGCAAATATATTCTTGCACATGTTGAAAGGCCCAACCAGGCTAATTCAGCCGACGCAAAAAGCCGCGCGGCTGATTAGCGATGTTGGGCGGGCCGAGAAAAAGTAGCATCGATTTCATTCGGATATCAAAACATATTTGCAACACGCCTGAGTTTTGATTCTGGCAAGATGAAATCTGTGAGGCGGGATGAGCGGCCGTGACAATAGATATCCAAGAGATAGTTTGCGGTGTAATTCAAATAATATCCAATATACACCCCTGTTTTTTGGCATGCGAAATCAAAGTTAGAAGACTATTTTAATCAACCACATAGAAGGCCGTGAAGGGGCAAATGAACCTCAAATTCTGCCTATCCAGCTCCTGAGAAGACATTGTGTGTCTTGTTGGGAGCCTAATCGTTTTGTTAAAGTCAAAAAATCATGAGAATAAAGGAGGAAGGGAGAAATGAAGAGAATTTTGGGGTTATTGTGTGCGATCGCGTTCAGCACCATTCTCTTTACTGGTTCAGCGTCCGCCAGTTTGTGGGATGGTTTGGTGGCTTATTATCCATTCAACGGCAATGCCAATGACGAAAGCGGCAATGGGAATGATGGGACGGTTTATGGAGCAACTTTGACTGAAGACAGGTTTGGAAACGTTGATAGTGCTTACACTTTTGACGGCAATGATTATATAAGTGTTCCTGATTCAACCGTTTTCCCCGTTAGTTCAAATCCTTTTACAATTGCCGCATGGGTGGAGCTTAGCTCATACAGCACAGATGGCGGCTATTATCTAATGGGTCAGTCAGACGGAGGAGGCAACAATAATAAATGGATCTTTTTCCTTGGCAACAATGGCATTAGCTTCATAAGTTATCCGGCTCCTGGTTCCCATTGGATCGGATTGGGTAGTTCAAGTTTCCAACTGAATACGTGGTATCATGTCGCCATTCGAGATGACGGAAGCATACTAACTGCATTTGTTGATGGATCTCCAATAGGCACAGCTTCCGCAAGGGCTATCGGCGACGCGTCGAATCCGTTCTTCATGGGCACAGCTGAAGGGGGTCACCCAGGTCGTGTGTTCAGGGGATCAATGGATGACGTCCGCCTCTACGACCGTGCCCTTTCCGAGGGTGAAATTTGGGAACTTCACACTGTTCCCATCCCCGGAACAGTTTGGCTTTTGGGCTCAGGACTAGTTGGGCTTGTAGGCATCAGGAGAAAGTTCAAGAAGCAATAAGACCAAATGGTGAAAGAACGCGAGGGCAAAGAGCGAGGCAGGGTCAGAGATGGCTCTGCCTATATCCTTTTGTCTTAAGAGACCAGATGTTGTGGTGACTGTGCAGCTTCTGAAATTCAAGATAGTGCCATAGTATATCTAATCAGAATTAACAGTCCCGTAGCGAAAGTGTCTGCTATGAAGCTTGATTACTTGGCAATGCAAAGAGGGTTTTGATATCTTTCTATTATCTCAATATTATTCAGTTACACCTCAAGATGTTTGGACCGAATCTTGGAGCCAAATAAGCTATTGCAGGCCCAACAAACGCATTGTCGTGTCCAGATAAATCCGAATCGTTGGGATTCCCGATAGTTGGGATGAAATTCGATGTTGTTACCCAGTGGGTGATCGCATATGATGATAAAGCATATACCCCTTTGCAGGGCTTGCCGTGGCATTGGGGAGAATGGTG
>DAOUWY010000228.1 GCA_030666885.1 Methanosarcinales archaeon | reverse complement strand
GGTATATTTATTTGCCGTAAGGTTTATCATGAACTTACATTAAAAATTGAGACTGGCCCTTTATTTCCAGTGGAGATATATATCCTATTTTATAATAAATGACATCATAATGATGACCCCCCAATATTTAGAAATGAAATACTTCTTAGGTGATAATAGTTTAGTAGTTATCGTTTTTTAGACTTATGACCATTTAGTTGCAGGTATATTTATTTGCCGTAAGGTTTATCATGAACTTACATTAAAAATTGAGACTGGCCCCTTATTTCCATTGGAAATATATATTACGATTTATAATACATATCTGGTAAAGCTCATAACAACGAGTACACAAAAAGGCTCAACAGATGCCTGCCCCAGTAATAATTGAAGCGTGTCAACAGGGATTTCCCTTTCAACATCAGAATCCGTCATCTTTCATCAACCTGGAACATATCTCCAGGTCCTCCATTGTATTAACATTCACAGCCAGCCTGTGGTTGTCAAGAATATAGTTATAATCTTCCTGCTCTTCGCGTATATTGCCGGCATCAAGGATATTAATTCCCGAAGGTACGATCAACTGTCCATCCTTGTTAAAAACCGTATCGGGACGCAGCCCATTTTTCCTGCAAATAGACAGCAGGCTATAGACAGAAAGGGCAGGTTGGGGCACTTCATTGTATCTTAGTGTTATTTCATCGATCAGCCCGGAAGTGACCAGGGGCAGATCGGCCATGACAATAAGCACCGGTCCTTTGATGCCTGCTTCCTCCACAGCAGCTACCATATCAGAAACATAACCACTTCCGGGCGTATTTATCACATGGATGTCAAGGCTGCAATCTTCAAGCCATTTCAGGGTATCAGGCCCGTTGGAAGAAGCTGCTATATATATACGGTCCACATGCTTTGCCCCTGATAAAACATCCAGTACGTATTCGATGAGTTTCTTGCTATTGATCTCAAGCATGGGCTTTTCAATTGGCAGCTTCATCCGGCTGCCCCGCCCGCCCGCCATCACCAGGGCATCCAGGCTACCAGTCCTCCCGAATAAATAATGAATGTAGTCCCAAGTGCCACCAGTCGCGCCAGTTCATTGGAAGTGCCGATACAATCCCCGTTTATTCCCCCAAAATGCCGGTTCGATATCACCACGACAACAACGGATAACAGCATTGCCATTACCAATACAGCAAGTCCTGCCACTCCCATCGCCACGGTACAGACCGCCGCTAAAATAAGAAAACTTACCAACAACTGCCAGGGACCGGTATTATCTGCTATCACAGATCCCATCCCCTGGTGAATAGGCTTGCCCAGGGAGGCTGTTGTGATCATGGAGTGTTTGGATGCCACTTCAGCCACAAGCAGGGATATGCCAATCCCGGATCCTAAACGAGTGCCGATCTCAATTGCCACAAGTGACTGGATGAGTACGAATAAAAGTAAAAAATATAATACAATAAAGGCCACCCCACCCGTACCCAGGGCCATGTCCTTTAATGCCCCTACTTTTTTCTCCCTGCTCCCGTGGGCAGTGATACCATCCCCGAAATCAGACAGGGCGTCCAGGTGGTTGAAACCTGTTAAACAATAGATCGATATGATCATCAGTACAGAAAAGATACCTGGGTGGCCGGGAAGCAGGACCATTAATATGGTAGCTATTACTCCCAGGATTATGCCTATAAGTACCCCTGCCACAGGGAAAAGGTATGTCCGTTTTTGAAGGTGCACAAACCTGTTAGTTTTCCCTGCCGGTAATGTAGTTAAAAACCCAATTGCACCCAGTAGGCCGTCAAACAGGTTCATACCTTGGCCCTTGTATACATGCTTGAGGATACTCCGCCGATAAGACCTGCTATTACATCATCCATAAAGGGTCCGAGCTCCTTTATTATGCCTGGTTTGAGTTTGTCGAACCTTACATATTCGAACATACCCTTATGTCCGGCTATGTATGTGGCTATGCTCATGCCCAGCACCTCGTCACATACTAAAAATGTCAGGTCTCTTTCATACGAGTCCCTGCTGAGGTTGGGCAGATCTCCTGCCTTGCCTGCCTGTTCAAGCAGTGTGCCCGCATAGACCAGGATGCACAGGTTGGGGTCGCTTAAGGCCACGTCCATTTCTTGCTTGAATACTGCCTCAGCTTTCTCTTTTGTCTCGATTCCGGGATGTGGGACATAGAGTTCCATGGCTGCTGACAGGAGCATTTCTTCAGTTATTCCCATTCCTGCAAGAATATCCATTATATCACGGTCGAATGTGGTATCGATCACTTCGGGATTATCGCTTTTTTCTGCCACCGGGCTGTCTGATAGTTTCATATTAAGTCACTTTGTATCCTGTTCATCTTATAAGGGTTCCCATCTGAATTATAATCTGCTGCATAACAATCAAGTCTTGTAAAATACCGGCATTCATTTAGTCAACAGCATAAGAGGCATTTTTAAAGAAATGAGTGAGTTGTGCATATAGGATGTGTGGATACTATCTTGTTTGAGGTGATATTATGGCTATCCGGTGGTTCAAATTCAGATATGTGTTCGAAGGCATAGGAAACTTTTCTTCAATATGATAAATTACCTTGAATTATAATTTATTGAAAATCAATTGTGGTTTTTTTATACATTGTGGTGATTATAATCGCACGATCAAATTAGAAACGCCAGATCACATTCTAATTTGATAACTTCAATGTAACAATCACAGGTGAACAGAAATACTTATTAAAGATGTGAACTAAAGTTAAATATCAAAATAATTATTATTATTATTATATACTAGTATATTATCAATATTATTTATATTATTGAATTATTATAACGATCGGGTGGTATGATAGTTTATGAAATTCAGGTATAGTAATCTAGATTATCGAATGATAGTAGATGTAATACCAATTATGGACAGCCCGACTGTAAACGGGGGCGGAGTATGATGAAAATAAGAATGTCTATATCTATAATTTTTTCATTGCCAATGACCCTGGTTCTAAGAGCCTGCCCCGATGCTACCGAAGTGAAACTCAATGCCAGTGACGGCGTGGCGAATGACAACTTCGGCTATTCCGTCTCCCTGCCAGATAAAGAGTGCAGACTATGCAAAAACGTTACGTTGATTTGACGTATCCATTTCAAAAAACAGGGTAAAATGTATATCCGTATTGTTAAAATCAAGTGCCTAAGCAGGCTTTCGATTTCAAGATAGAGTCAGTTACCCTTAGATTTGAAGTGGATACGATTTAACTGTAAAATATAATTAGAAATTCAAATTGGAAGTGCATTAAAAATGATACAACAAAATAAAGCAATAAAATCGTTAATAATTATAGTGTTTATTCTGAGCATCGTACCCATTGCGTACAGCCCAACTGTAAATGGAGGCTGTGCATAATGATAAGAAGAATATCTTTTGTAATATTTATTTTAATGCTGCTGACTCTTTCTATAACCGCTTGCGCAGGAGCCACCCAAGAAGCTAAACTAATAGCAAGCGACGCCGCAGCATATGATAATTTCGGTTATTCGGTTTGTGTGGATAACGATACGGCGGTGATTGGTGCATATTATGATGATGACAATGGTTCCAATTCTGGTTCAGCGTATGTGTTCACACGCAGCGGCACGACATGGACCGAGCAGCAGAAACTAAGAGCAAGCGACGGCGCAAAATATGATAATTTTGGAATATCGGTTTCAGTGGATAACGATACGGCGTTGATTGGCGCATATAAAAATGAGGATAATGGTTCAGTGTATGTGTTCACACGCAGCGGCACGACATGGACCGAGCAGCCGAAACTAATAGCAAGCGACGGCGCAGCAGGTGACTGTTTTGGAATATCGGTTTCAGTGGATAACGATACGGCGTTGATTGGCGCATATAATAATGAGGATAATGGTTCAGTGTATGTGTTCACACGCAGCGGCACGACATGGACCGAGCAGGATAAACTAATAGCGAGCGACGGCGCAGCAGAGGACCAT
>DAOUWY010000083.1 GCA_030666885.1 Methanosarcinales archaeon | reverse complement strand
TTTCAAAACGGGGTTGGGGCCAGATTAGAAGCCATGCACGGTATATTCATCCAGAAGGACGAAGAACAGTTGTGCCTTGGCATGAGAATGAATCACTCAGTATTGGAATCCTTAAAGAAATCCTTTAGCCAAGTTAAACTCTCAAGGGAAAAATACGAGACATTAAGACAAAATGTTTAGAGAACTGAAGAAGGTTCTGCAATCAATACCGCACAACCTCTTCCACCATCCCCCTGGCCAGCCTAAGCACACTTGCCAGCACCATCTCAAACCCATCACCACCCACCTTAATCCTTCCCCGCCTGGCGAATATCTCTTCACACACCCGGCGCCCCACAATATCATCATTCCCTGGAGAGAGCCTGATAATCACTGAGCCGGCCGGCACATGGGAATGATGCGTGATTCCGTCCCTGTCACCGTCAGTAATACCAATTATAGGAATACCCAACCTGGTAAGCAGGTCGCCTGCTACTGCCGTGGTATCATCCCCAACCACTACTGCCATATCCGCATCCTTCGCGATCTCAAAAGTATTCTCTGCCGAATGGTCGATGATCACTGCATATCCCGAAGCCTTGTGTTCAAGCACCCTGGGTGTGGTAACAGCATACCTTAAAACCCCGGACCGCACAATGGCAGACGATAGGTCAACATGCTCCAGTTTTTCGGTACCATGGGATTTGAGCCTGCCCCCATCCAGTCCTGTTATCCTGCCACTACTGTAAATGATCTCTACATTACCAGACAAAGCCTTTCCGATAACAATACCGTTAACAGTCACATATTCTCCTGGCCTCACACCAAAAACCGGTCTTCTGGTAATTCCATTTTCCGTTATCAAACCCCTGGCGGCTGGTGGGGATTGAACCACACTGGCATCCAATACCCGCCTCAGTTCATTAAAAAAAGGATGATAAACATTGTTCAACCGGATAAGTGAACATCCACTCGCAAACTCCAGCTGGTATACAGGCTTTTCCAATACAGGCAGCCGCTCAAATACAAGTCTTCCAAAAGCCAATCCCGTCTCTATGGACTTACCTTCATTCACAAGCAATACTACATCGCATGAAGAGTTTAGGGCCAGAATAGATTCACCGGGTCTCAAGCTATTGCTGATATCGATCAGGTCCTCCAATCCTGCATCGATCACAGCAGCCCTGCCCATGGTGCCGCCCAGAACCGGATTCACTTCACCCATGCCGGATAATATTCCAAGAAGTCTCCCGGCCCTGCCAGAGTCGATAACCAAAGGTCCATGGATTACGACACCAATACGTAACATGATGTATAGGATTATCCGCCAGCTTCCAGGTTGGCATCGTCCAGCTTTGCTTCTTTTGCTTCTTCTTCTGCTTTATCAAGTACTTCCTGGATCTCCTCTGTGGAGAATTCACGTTCGCCCATTTCAACTTTTACTTCCAGTTTATCCAGCACGGTAAGGGTTTCCAGTCTATACAGCAAGTTTTTTGTATCGATCACGGCCCAGGCACCTTCGCTGTCACATATGATCTCAGTCACATGTCCCTTGGTGCCAGTTCCTCCGTATTTTACAGGGTTCCCTACTTCGATAGGTTTGCCTTTGGCATCCACAACCGGATAAGATCCTGATCCACATTCAATTATTTCTGGCATAGTCCACCTTTTGATTATGATTTGCATCCAATAGTATAAATATTTCACGCGGGCTCATAAAAGCCGGTATCAAGTATCTGTTACTCACCTTTTTTTAAGCACTGCATGTGCCGCTGCCAGCCTGGCGATCGGAACCCGAAACGGTGAGCAGCTCACATAATCCAGACCTGCATTGTGGCAGAATATAACACTGCTGGGCTCTCCGCCGTGTTCGCCGCAAATGCCAACTTTCAGGTCCGGCCTGGTTGACCTGCCCTTGTCCACACCCATTTTGACAAGCTGGCCAACACCATCCTGATCAATAGCCACGAACGGGTCATTCTCAAGTATGCCTTTCTCAACATAATATGGCAGGAATTTGCCTGCATCATCACGGCTCAGGCCAAACGTCGTCTGGGTAAGGTCATTGGTACCGAAACTGAAGAACTCTGCCTCTGTGGCGATCTCATCTGCTGTGATGGCTGCCCTGGGAAGTTCGATCATGGTTCCGATCATGTAGTCCAGTTCAATACCCTGTTCTTCCATGACCTGTTTTGCCACTGCATCGGCACTATCCCTTGTAACCTTGAACTCGTTGAAATGACCAACGAGGGGTATCATTACTTCAGGCACGATCTCATACCCATCTTTTACCAGTTCGCAGGCAGCCTCGAATATGGCCCTTACCTGCATCTCATATATCTCAGGATAGGTTATGCCGAGCCTGCAGCCCCTGTGTCCAAGCATGGGATTGAACTCATGAAGGGAATTCACCCGCTTTATCAGGTCTTTGATCTCATGTATCTTACTAGTATCACCGACAGCCTTTAACTTTGCATACTGTTCCATAAGTTCGTCATGTTTCGGAAGGAACTCGTGTAAAGGAGGGTCCAGCAGCCTGATAGTCACAGGATATCCTTTCATTGCTTCAAATATACCTATAAAATCGCTGCGCTGCATGGGTAACAGCTTCTCCAGTGCTGCTTTTCTGCCTTCTTCTGTCTCTGCCAGGATCATATCCTGTACTATGGGGATTCTTTCATCGCCAAAGAACATATGTTCTGTCCGGCACAGACCGATGCCTTCGGCACCGAAATCCCGGGCAGTCCGGGAATCCTCTGGAGTATCCGCATTGGTCCTGACCCCAAGTGTCCTTACATCATCCGCCCAGTCCAGTATGGTGTTTAGGTCCCCACTAATATCAGGAGTGATGAGCCTAGCCTGGCCTATAATGACCTCACCGGTCGTACCGTTCAAAGTAATATAATCGCCTTCCTTCACAGTATGGCCGTTCACAGTGAACAGTCCCGTATCCTCGTTGATTAAGATGGCACCGCATCCTGCAACACAGCATTTACCCATGCCCCTTGCCACCACTGCTGCATGGGACGTCATACCGCCCCTGACAGTAAGTATACCCTGTGCCACATGCATCCCGCCAATATCTTCCGGAGAAGTCTCATTACGCACCAGGACCACCACCTCTCCAGCCTCTGCCATCTCTTCGGCATGTTCGGCAGTGAACACCACCTTTCCAACCCCAGCGCCGGGTGATGCGGGAAGTCCTTTTGCTATTGCATCCACCTTTTCGTTGGGATCTATCATGGGATGCAGGAGCTGGTCAAGTTGCTCCGGGTCTACCTTCAGTAATGCCTCATCCCTGGTGATCAGTCCTTCGTTCAACATGTCGATTGCGATCTTAACGGCAGCCGCTGCGGTCCGCTTGCCTGTCCTGGTCTGGAGCATGTAGAGCTTGCCCTGCTGGATAGTGAACTCAATATCCTCCATTTCCTTGAAATGATGTTCAAGCCTTTCCTTGATGTCATCGAGCTGGGCATACATCTCTGGCATTTCTTGGTTAAGTGTCTCGATGTGGTGGGGCGTCCTGATACCTGCCACCACGTCCTCGCCCTGGGCGTTCATCAGGTATTCACCATAGAATTTCCGCTCACCTGTTGACGGGTTCCTGGTAAATGCAACACCTGTTCCTGAACTTTCTCCCATATTCCCGTAGACCATGAACTGCACATTTACGGCTGTTCCCCAGTCGTCGGGTATGCCATTTATCTTCCTGTATTTAATGGCCCTGGGCGTATTCCATGAATCAAAAACAGCATTGATGGACATCCACAACTGGGTCATAGGTTCCTGGGGGAAATCGTGGCCTGTTTTTTCCTCGACCATTGCCTTGTATTTTGCTGACACATCCTTGAGGGCTTCCGCGTCCAGTTCAGTATCATTCAGAACACCAAGTTCCTGCTTTTTTGCGTCCAGGATATTCTCGAACTTCTTATGCTCAATGCCCAGTACCACATCGCCGAACATGTTAATAAAACGCCTGTAGCAGTCGTAGGCGAACCTTTCGTCCACTCCCTCTGCAAGTCCCGCCACTGTTTTATCATTCAGTCCCAGGTTCAGTACCGTATCCATCATACCAGGCATGGATACCCGTGCACCTGACCTGACTGATAACAATAATGGGTTTGAGTTGTCACCGAACTTGAACCCGGTTTCTTCTTCAAGTTCAGCCAGTTGCTGTGCAACTTGTTCATCCAAACCATCCGGATGTTGCTGCTGGTTTTCGAAGTATTCTGTACACACTTTTGTTGTTATTGTAAAACCAGGGGGTACAGGTATTCCCAGATTGGACATCTCAGCCAGGTGGGAACCTTTTCCACCCAGAAGGTTTCTCATTGTTGCATTGCCTTCGGTCTTATCTTTGCCGAAAAAGTATACATATTTGTGGTCTGACAAATTACGTCCTCCATTTTTTATCTAAATAAATGTGGTTATGTCTCAGTCAATCAATTTGACTCGAAATTCGGCTAAATGCTTAATAATATTACGATAAGATTCGGTGAACAAATTGATTATTTTAAAAAAGCAACTTCTGATGACAGCTGTAATTAGAAAAAAAATATTAATAGAATTTGACCAACCTTTTATTAGAATGTTCTGAAGTCAACAATCTAGTCACTGACCCTGGATTTTGCTAACGCTCAGATACAGGGCATCAGAAGGATGCTTGAATTAATTATAATTTATGAAGTACTGTATTTTTCGCATTGAAATTTCAGGTGCGATTAAATTTTGATCTGAACATCCGGATAATCCAGATGATTAATGTAACAAAAAAACCTGTGATTAAAGCATTTACATTATTTGACCTAATAATATACCATTCTCCGGATGTTTCATATACAAGAAAAAAATCGATTCCTAATAAAGAATCCAAAGCTGGTGCAGCCAGACTAATTGAAAAAAATAAACCGATCACAATAATTACGAAATAAACAAGTTCATACAGCAGATTTTTATTAAAGAACTCTTTTCGGTTCATTTGATTTTCACTCCAAAATTTCATTTCATTTTTTTTTGTTTAAATCTGGTATAGGAATACTTTCAATCCTTAATCTATTCAATAACATTTGAATCTTTCGATAGATGGTAAAGTTTAAATATAATCTATCCAGTCATCGTTTATCAGAAAAGCAATAGAAAGAATAAAAAGAGGATAATAATATGACCAATATTCACTGGGAATGGATAATCATATTACCGGCAATCTTTGTAATATCCTATTTATTGGCATACAGGATATGCAAAAATCTGGGGTATAGCTTCATCTACTCTTTTACAGGATTTGTTCTTGCCAATCTAATTATTATTATTGGGACTTCCTATTCCTTTGTGCTCAGACCATATGTTTTTTCTAATTATTATCTGGGTATGGCGATATTGGGCATACTCACAATTGGTATTAGCACTTCATTGGCATTAATTATAAAGAAATTTGAAAATTGACATATAATAGGACAGCAGGCAAATATCAAATAAGGAGTGAATTACGTGATAACTGTGAACGGGATATTGATATTGGTTTTAGCCACACTTATTTTTAGTGAATGTTTAAGCGAAAATCAGGTAACTACAGACCCGACATTACCATCCTACGCAGCTACAGCTGGAGCAACCATTATGCAGATACCTGCAACTACAGAGCCGAAATTAAACTGGGATTTTTTACAAGTGCATATGGCCTGAATCTTTGTAACCAAAATCCAAGTCGGGTATTAATATGGGACAATATGCCAAACTCCCGAATGATAATTCTTAGGTCCAATACCAGTGGTGTCCTGTTGGATACAGTTGGCGTTAAATTGTATTATCCAGAGAAAGAAAATGACAAGATTATATTTTTGGACAGACGGAGTACTCTCAATCTGGCAGAAAAATATTATGCAGTATATAATCTCTCAATTACAAATAATGGATTAAATGAGCCTCTGGCAAAATGGATGCAACTGCTTTAAAATGCCAATAAACACCTAGGAAGGGTCAGTTTTTCCAAAATGTCATTATAAGGGTTTGGATTGAGAGTATTTTAGGCAATTTTTGATACAATATATGCACTAACTCAAAAGAATTAATTCAACTGTATCAAAATGTATTTATGATAGGTGCTAATGAATACGTTACGATTATATCCTAATTTTTGTTATTTTTGGATTTTTAGCAATAATGTGTACCTAAATAGCTGTAATAGTTAGATTTTACTTAGAATTTCAATTAAAGGATTTGTAATTAAATTTTTTATAGATACACGCCTTAACAATCACATAAATGAAGCTCCCCACGGCAGGGCTGTGGGGTATCTCATATATTAGGCTACTGAGGTTGCATTGACCATAGCCTGCCCCAACCGCAGTATAACTGCGGAGCATAGTTATTAAGATCATAATTCACTGCCTTTCCTTGATTAATTTTATGATGGTCCCTGTACTGCAGGTATTGCATAGCTCATGGGCAGTTACCCTGACAACTTTCGCATTAATTCCCTTGTTCCTCATATTTTCCTCAAGTTGTTCGGCATTGAAATGCTGGTCATGTCCAAGCACCACTATATCGGGTCGAATATCATCCAATGGCCTGAACATGTCATGGTTATCTCCAAGTACAGCATGGTCCACCACCTTTAATGCTGCGACCATTTTCAACCTTTGGTCATCGGGAAGTACTGGTTTTGGTTTGTGGTTCACCATGTAACTGCAAGCTACAATGACCCAAAGCTCATCACCCAATTTCTTTGCTTCTTCCAGATATAACAGATGTCCCGGATGCAGAATATCAAAGGTCCCTGTGGCCAATACCCTAACCAACAAATATCACCGACAGTTAATTCTACTGCTCCGCCATAAGGATTGCGAAGTTAAAGTGTCATATTAATCATTACATTTGTGTGATTTTATACGCTTTTTATCAGGACAAATCCAAAAAACATATAAGTACATCATTCAATTTCACTTACGTGATCCAATATGGCTAAAGTAGGATTTATAAAGTTAGGAAACCTGGGTATGTCCCAGGTTGTCGATCTCATTCTTGATGAGATTGCTGCGAGACAGGGAATAGAGGTTATGTCTTTTGGTACGGGAGCCAAAATGGGTAAGGAAGAGGCTGCAAAAACGAAACACTTCAAGGAATTTGAAGCTGATTTCTATGTCATGATAAGCCCTAATTCATCTGCACCAGGCCCCACAGCGGCACGAGAGATATGGAAAGATAAAAAAGTCATCGTGATATCTGACGGCCCAACAAAGAAAGATGACCGCCAGGCCCTGGAGGATGCGGGATTCGGTTATATCGTTATGAAAGTGGACCCACTCATTGGTGCCAAGACCGAGTTCCTTGACCCTGTGGAAATGGCCAGCTTTAACAGCGATGCCATGAAAGTACTGTCCACATGCGGTGTGGTTAGGTTGATACAGGAGGCATTTGATGCTGTCATTGACCAGGCTGATGCTGGCAAGGACCTTGAACTGCCCCATCTCCTGGTGAGTGCCCAGAAGGCTGTAGAGAGTGCAGGATTCAACAATCCTTATGCCAAGGCCAAGGCACTGGCAGCCCTGCATATGACTGATAAAGTGGCAGAGATCAACTTCCCGGCCTGCTTCATGATGAAAGATATCGAGCAGGTTACATTGACAACTGCGACCGGTCATGAGATGATGAGAGCTGCAGCCCAGCTGGCA
>DAOUWY010000331.1 GCA_030666885.1 Methanosarcinales archaeon | reverse complement strand
TTGTTGTTTTCTTCTTAGCAGTAGGAGTCCTGTTTATCGTTTTATTTTTAGCAGGTACGGGTTTTATAATATCGCCCAGCCTAATCGCGGTTGTCATTCTTTTTGCCGGGATGTCATAACTAACAGCCTCTGGTGCCCCGGCCCACATCCCGGTTGCTGATCCGGTTATAGTAGCTTCATCTACTGCTTTACCCGGGACCGTTTTATCTGCCTTAATCATATCAGGAGTAGCTTTTGTTCCCCTTGGTACGGCAGGCCCGGGCACCATATCCAGCAGACCACCTGTTTTGTATTGTTCTTCCATATCATCCCTGGTAATTATCACACCATTGGCGGCCCGCATAGCCCCGTCCACCCTGGCTTCCTCGTGGATAATAATCTTACCGCCATTGATCTCACCCAGGATATGTGTGTCTTTATTTATACGCACATCACCCCTTGTCACAAGGTTTCCGTGTATAGTATTACCTTCACCGATGACTATCTCATTGGTAGTCTTGATACTGCCGAACAGGGTATTATTACACCCCATCACCATCGAAGAAGCCCTGATATTCCCCATCATCCGGCAGCCACTGCCAATAACAGCTTTATCAGGAACCTTAATTGATTCAAGGTCGATCTTCGAACCGCTGGGAATGATGAGTAGTTTATCCACATCTAAGTCATCATTTTCGTCGGAAAACAGATTTTCCAGTGCGTTATCAACTTCTTCGTCTTTCCCCATCCTCAGTAGTTCTGTCAGGTACAGGAAGATGTAGATGACCACAGGTATGGGATTCCTGATAACTATCCAGCCCCTGGCTTCATAGCCCCCGTTTATTTTTACATTCTTGCCAATATCAAGGTCTTTGCCTACGATTAGTCTTCCGTCTATATTAACAAATTCACCGATATATGCATCATTCCTGGTCCTGACATCACCATTCACCTGGGACCACATATCGATCCTTACTTCTTCGGTCCCGATGACATTCCCATTTATCCTGACCCTTTCCCCGGCAATGACTGAATCGGCAATGATGCCAAAACCCATATCGGTATGATTGCCTATAATGGCTCCTCCGGTAGTAACGATGGAACGCTCTTCCATTGTAGTATTATCGGGTATGGTAAACGTTTTTAACAAATCTTCCATTTACGTCGAACTCCGGAATGATTTATTAACATCAAGAGAATATAAAGTGTTTTGGTTTTTTTCCTGTTATTTACCACAATGTCCAGGATGGAGTGCACTCCAAATAATGGACAATATCAGTAAGGTCCCATACTGATTCCTGATATTTTTTCAGCCTTTAATAAGTGGCTGTCTCATTTTATTGATACAGAATCCAGATTGACGCTATAGTCATGATCATCCCCTGAGAAGCGATAAATTATATAATTGCACTAACAATACAGACCTTTTAATTATCATTAAAAATATAGGAGTATTACTATGGATAAATCAAGGATCAGGACAAGGACCAAACGATATATCAAGCAGTTAATTCATAATTTCCGGTTTACATACGAGGACATAGGCAAGAGTAGCGGCATCGAAGTTAACAGATTGAAGGCTATCAACAAGAAGGAAGAACCGACTTTTGAAGAGTACATGACCTTAAAGAAAATAGCCATAGAATTATCAAGTGAACGAGGCGAAGATTCGGCAGATTAATTTTTATCTGCCTTATTTTCCAAGGTAAAAGGCCATCTGAACAAGGCCAACTAAAAATCCCAGGACACCGCCAATAATGGTGATGTATCCCAGTTCTTTTGAGGATACCCTGAGTACTATATCTTCCAGTTGGTCAAGGTCATAGGATTCTATGTTCTTTACTATGATGTCCTTGAAGTCGACGTTCTTTTCGATCTCATGAATGAACTCACCGATCAGTTCGTCCTTATTGGCATTGACTGACTTCTTGACCCTGGAGTGCAGGTAAGCATTGATCGTGGTATTGATCCTGCCAAGTATCTCGCTTTTTCCATTGTATTCGGATGATTCAAAAAAACCGTCTACCATTTTGTCTATCTCCGGCCCCAGGTCAAGTGCTTTTAGCACCTTGGTAAGGTCTTTCATTGAGATCAGTTCATCCTCTACCGTGGCTGCAATGCTTTGGGAAATATCGTTCCTGCGCTTTGGGAGCAGACCCTGTATCTTGAAGGGTCCTATGCCTGTGGGCTTGTGGGGCCGAAAGAGCATCTTTACTGCGATGTAGTTTGTTGAGTATCCTATCAGGCACCCGAT
>DAOUWY010000181.1 GCA_030666885.1 Methanosarcinales archaeon | reverse complement strand
TAGTTTGAGTTCTTCTTGTAAGATAGGGAGATGGAGGACGTTTTTTTTTCAAAATCGTAGTGAATACCTAGTCGCTTGAGGTCTTCCTTCTTCACTGGCTGACCCATATTTTCCAACATCTCAAAGAGATCATTTGGTGTGAGTGAACCTTGCATTAACCGTAAAGATAGGTATGAAAAATGAGTTGGTTCGATTGCTATATTTGTTGGGTGTTCGGGATCGGTACCCAATGATCGGATGTGTTTTTGAACACATTTCCCATCAATCCATTGATTCTCAACTTCTGCATAGTATATTTTTCCACGTTGCTTTATTTTTCTGATGAATGTCATGTCTAGTGTAATGTTACACTAGGATATTACACTATCGGTTTGTGCTAAAATAACTCAAAATAAGGGGCAATAAAGGCAATTCACGAGTGATTTAGATGTAATAAAAAAAGATGCTGGAATGACGCCATAGCTTGAAAATATATTAAAGGCAGTTATACTTTTATACCATCAAAAAGATAACTTTTAATGATATATTTACAATTAACTACTATTGTGATATATCTACATTAAAAATATTTTTGGGGTTTACTAATGTTACCGGAAGAACAACGATTCCAATACCTGGACAATAAAATTTTTGAATTAGAGAAACGCATTGCTATTCTGGAAGGCAAGGAATCCGCAACTGAACAAAAAGAAGCAAATGAAAAAACCTCAGAACTGACTCCGATAGAGATATCAACAAAAGCCTCAAAGGAAACCTCATACCCATCAGAGAACCTCGGCTTCAAGATATTCGGTACTGTGGGTTTCATATTCATCCTGCTCGGTCTTTTCTACTTTTACAAGTACGCTGTTGAGGAGGGATGGATAGGGGTTCTCGAACGGGTTGTCCTGGGTATCATTTTCTCGCTGGCGGTTCTGGTTGTGGGAGAAGTTTTCAGGAGGAAGGAATATCCCCGGTTCTCACAGCTCATTACAGGCGGCGGGATTGCACTGCTCTATTTCACCATATATTCAACATACCATTTCATAGAATTCCGAGAAGCCCTGGATATGAGCCTTGGTGCAAATTCTATTCTGCTATTTATCGTGATGGCATTCGCAGTCTTTCTGGCGCTCAGACTAAATTCACTCATCCTCACAAGTTTTGCATTCTTCCTCGGCTATTTGGCCGCTTTTTTGACAGGGGAAGCTCACCAGATGATGATATCAACCCTGATACTCTCGGCAGGCCTGACAATTATCCTCTGGAAGAAGAACTGGGGAATAGGTATCTATCCGGTGATAGTATCGTATTTCCTGTATACCATATTCTTCCTGGAATCAAGGGTCGTCTTTATTTCAGATACTGTAATTCCGACTATCGTTTACTATGCTATCGGGTATCTCGTCTGTTTCTTTACCATCTTTACCATACTAAGCATCATTCTAAAAGATGAGGAGAACAATACCCAGAATGCAGTAATTTCACTCATCAACGCCTTTGCAGCGTTCGTATTTGGACTGTCCATCGTCTGGCATTACTGGCATCCTGCCAGGGGTGTATTTGTAATATTCATATCGGCTGTGTACCTTGGGCTGACATATTTTGTCGGCCAACGAGACCTTAAAAACATGTTCAGAGTATTTTTTATACTTTGTATCACGTTTCTCACCATTGCAGTACCTGTACAGCTGGAAAAGTCCTGGGTTGCATTTGCCTGGGCGATCGAAGGTGTCCTCCTTGTACATGCAGGTGTAAGGATTGAAAAATGGAATATTCGACGACTGGGATATATCGTCCTGGGCCTGGCTGCATTATGGTCGCTCCTCTTGGATGTCCACGGACTACCCTTCTGGGAGAGGGCCACCAGTATGGCAGCAGTAATCCTTGCATTGTATGGGGTGCCGTACCTGATTTCCAGGGCAAAACTTGTTGATTATGAAAAGGACCTGCCAATACTGTTCAATATTGCAGGCACATTTCTCCTGACAATTTCTCTTGCAACAGAGATCCTGGACAGCGAAGGCCTGTTGGCTGCTCTGCCAGGCGATGTCAGACAGGTAATCCTCTCTGTGGTCTGGGCAATAGAAGCTGTGGTCCTTATTGTTGTCGGTTTCATGAACAGGTCGAGATCTCTTAGAAATATCGGATTGTTACTTTTCGGCATTACTGTAATCAAGATACTTATTGTTGATATCAGCGATCTGGAAACCATCTACAGGACAGTGGTAACTATCATAGTGGGTCTGATAGCGCTGGGTGCATCGTTCGCCTATGTAAAGAACAAAGAGCGGATACAGGAGTTTTTAAAGTGAATAAATTATTGTTGGCAGGGATACTGTTCCTATTTTTGTGTCTTCCGGTCCTTGCATATGGTCCTTCCTGGCAGTATGTTCAGGATATAGCAGTACCTGAGGGCGACCAGCCGGTCAAGCTGATGCTTCCAGGTCCGGTACTGAACAATGCAAGATTCGACGGAGCCGACCTGCGTGTGGTGGAGAACGGGATCGAAGTGCCCTATAAGTTATACCTGGAGTCGGCTGAGGAGCAGCAACAAAGCATAACATCAATCGAAGCTTCATCGGTCCGGCCTGAGTACAGGTCGATATCATATGAACCTGCCAACCTTTTCGACGGGGACACCACCATGCAGGAAAATGCATATTTCCAGGTGGATGCTACCGTGGATATCTGGAGTGCATGGCTGCTGGTGGATGTGGGTTCACCAAAGCTTACAAGCAAAGCGGTATTCACTGCAAGGGACCCTGACAAGACGTTCAATTACATCCAGGTTGAAGGCAGCAATGACAAAAAATCCTGGGTGCTCCTGAAAAGCAGGTCAAAAACAGGTGGAGGGACTGCGAAAACAATACAATATGCTCCTACTTCCTTTAGATATATCAGGTTCACGTTCTGGCATACAGGTAACCTTGTGTTAAACGAGCTGGAACTGTACGGCGAGAGTACGGGCTATCTCCTGTTTTTTGCACATTCGGGACAGACGTATGAACTGTACTACGGAAATGACCTTGCAACAGATCCCGAATATGACCTGAGTGAATTGTACATTTCTGCCACAACACCCATGGCATATGCCCTTGGTGAACGCATCAATCCGGCATTTGATGACGATCCGGATAATGATGGTGTGGCTGCGCTGGATAACTGTCCATTCATTGAGAATCCTAACCAGGCCGATTCTGATAATGACGGTGTAGGTGATGTATGTGACAATTGTATCCAGGCAAAGAATAAAGACCAGAGTGACAGGGATTACGACGGGTTCGGTGATGCGTGTGACAACTGCCTGAACTTATATAATCCGAACCAGCTTGATAAGGACCTTGACGGCATCGGGTTTGTTTGCGACGATACTGACCATGACGGGGTGTTGAATCCCCTGGACAACTGTGTGGAGGGCTACAATCCGGGCCAGGAGGATACTAACAGGAATTATATCGGGGATGTCTGCGAAGACGATGATAACGACGGGACTCCCAATTACGCAGATAACTGTCCCCAGCCTAATGCTGACCAGGCAGATACCGATGACGATGGTATAGGGGATGCATGTGACAACTGCCCTACCGTGAAGAACCGGCTGCAAAGGGATGAGGATGGGGACGGCACTGGGGACGTATGTGAAGATACTGATGCCGATGGTGTATTTAATCCTGTGGATAATTGTCCGAAGGTATCCAATCCTGACCAGATGGACTGGGACAGGGATGGCTTCGGTGATGAATGCGATAACTGTCCCGACCATGCCAACCGGGACCAGCGGGATGTTGACAGGGACGGTATCGGGGATGTCTGCGACGGTGAGGAGAGCCGTCTGCTTGAGAACAAGATGGTTGTGTGGGGCTTTATCGGGCTTGCTATTGTTGTTATTGGTTTCTTGGCATTTTCAGTAATTAGGAATCCGCCGGAGTGATATCACTAACAATTTTGATTTTAGTTAAAAATCATATTCTAATGACAAATATCAGGTATTTCCATTAGGTGACAATTAGTAAAACCACAGAGTTCATAGAGTTCACAGAGGACACAGAGAAGACGACCCCCTGACTCAGCTAACTATGTCTTTTCCAGCGCTCAATCTTCTCCCTGGCAGACAAGGTGATACTTTGTCGTGATCCTGAGCTTGATCACTTCAATGATCTCGGACAAACTGTTTAACTCTGTCTGTCAGGCCCGACCAGCTGAAACTGGCCAATGGACAAAGTATTTACACTATTGCTGGGTTGAGCGTAGCAAATAACCCGCACCGAAGGACATAATAGAATATAGTCCGGTCCAGTACCAGCAGGAAATACAGACCCAGGTCGGGCCAGTGTGTTAAACTGTCAGAGTTACACGGCTCACCGCTTCCCATCCCGAAGGGCAGAGTGAACGAAGTGCCCCTACATGCTTTTAGACTTATCAGCGAAGGGCGGTCGGGGGCCTCGCCGCCCCCAGAGCCCGAAGCGGTCTTATATGTTCGGCTATCACGGCCTGGGTAGAATAACAGGAAAAACAATCTTGCCCGGATGCCAGCTATAGCGCCGAAGGCGCTTGTGATGGCATCCCTGGGCTTGATTGCTCCGTACTAATAGGACATATGCAGCGTTATCTAACACATGGGCTGAACGGAGGAAGAGAACGAAATGAAGCAGGCAGTATAACCACAGACCTCACTCGAACAGCCTGTCCACCAGCCACTGGGGGTCGAACTTGACAATATCATCATATTCCTGGCC
>DAOUWY010000352.1 GCA_030666885.1 Methanosarcinales archaeon | reverse complement strand
GAGCAATCTGACCATTTTATTATTTCTGGTCACTATTTACTATTATTTACTTATTTCGCAAACTGTATATACAAGTATGTCATCTCCAGAATGAATTGAAAAATCACAAAATTCAATAATATCGCCAAGCGATGATATTTAGTTACCGAAATGCCTATAATCAATTATGCCTAATATCCTGATTGGTTTTATTAAAGGTAAAACAGGCAATGGAGCAGGGAGGTTATAGAAATATGGAACTTAATGATTTTTTAAAGGAAAAGGGAACAGATGAGAAACTATCGCAGCTGATCATGCTGTTCAGTGAACAGGCCGGAGTTATCAAAGAAGGCTTTTTAAGCGCAAGAGGGGCAGCCGATACAAAGAACGTCTACGGTGAAACACAGATGGCACTTGATAAATGGGCTGATGAGGTATTGATAGATGCCCTGACAGAATCAAGACTTGTCAGGTGGATCGCCACAGAAGAACAGCCAGACATTATCGAAGTTGAAGGTGCCGCTAACCAGTTCGGGGTAACCATTGACCCTCTGGACGGGTCATCCCTCATCGACGTGAACCTGACAGTGGGCACGATCGTGGGCCTTTACCAGGGCCATGTGCTGGAGCCGGGTAATACCATGGTGGGTGCCCTGTACATCCTGTACGGACCCCTTACCACACTGACCTATACCACAGGCACTGGCGTGCATGAGTTCGTCATGGGTGGGGACGGCCGCTTCACATTGATGCAGGAGAACCTGACAATCCCCGACGGCAAGATATACGCTCCCGGAGCCTTACGCAAGGATTACCTGCCCTACCATAAGCAGTTTATCGAGCAGCTTGAATCCGAAGGTTACAAACTGAGGTTCTCGGGGTCATTTGTAGCAGATGTACACCAGATAATGCACAAAGGGGGTTTATTCACATATCCCGCATTTGCAGGCAAGGATTCAGGAAAACTCAGGCTGCTGTTCGAGGGGATGCCTATGGGTAAAATGGTGAGCGAAGCAGGAGGTGCCATATCCAATGGAAGGGGTAACCTGCTGGATGTAAAACCCTCTTCTGTCTCGGACCGCACACCCATATATGTGGGCGGGAAACGGGAGATCGCTTTAATTGAATCAATTGTAAAAGGGTCTGGAACATAGCATGAATCTCCTGGCAGAGGACATTGAACAGATCGGGCATATACTGGCACAAAGGTATTTTACCGAACAGGACTGGAAATTTACTGACCTCAGGTTATCAGGTAACAAGATCATAGGGGCGGTAGAGGTTGTAAACGAACAGTATTCCAGGTATCCTTATATGAGCCGTGACTGGTATGTTGAAAATTCGGCAGAAAAGAGCTTCCACCTGTCTAACAGGTGGGATAAACTGACAGTTCTGGCCAGCCTGCTGCAGACCTGTCCGGATATGTTCGATTTTTTGCTTAAGATCAATGACCAGAGGTCCTTGTGTATCGTCAAGACATCGCAGTCCGACCTGAACAGCCAGCAGCAAAATGCCATTACTGATGCCAGGAGATTAGGTTTTAATGTGTATATTTTCAGGGCAGGTGTCCCGGAAAGTCTGGACTTTGAACTGGATGAGGTTATAGGTGGCATATCCGGCCGCGGGACTTTCAGATAATGGAAGAATTTATAGCAGAATCGAGTGTACCAATCTATATTATCAATTGTTGTAATCTTTAGATGTGTGGACAGAAATCATTTACTTGATCATTGCAAAAATGTAGTAAAATCACGGTGCATTTTGAGGGATATTAATGGATTCAGAACTGGATTTATCAGAATTTTGTTGTTTGAATAAAGATTGTCAGGATTACGGTAATAAGGGGAAAGGAAATATAAGATTCAAAGAAAGATACAGATCGAAAAATCGGGTGCCATTAACCCATGTTCTTCAGTTTACCAGTTAAACCTTCCATTTAATTATTT
>DAOUWY010000386.1 GCA_030666885.1 Methanosarcinales archaeon | reverse complement strand
GGTGGTGGCTATCGATGCTTTCAATACCCTGTACCAGTTCCTGAGTATTATCAGGCAGAGGGACGGTACTCCCCTCATGAATTCCAGAGGTGAGGTGACCTCACACCTATCAGGGTTTTTGTACCGCACTACGAACCTTGTGGAAGCTGGCATCAAGCCAATATTTGTGTTCGATGGCAAGCCACCGGAATTCAAGGCCCGGACCCTTAAACAGAGGTCAAAGACCAGGGATAAGGCCATGCACCGCTGGAAAGAAGCGGTAGCTGCAGGGGAGGATGAAGAGGAAGCTTTTGTACATGCCCAGGCTTCATCACACTTAGATGAAGGCATGGTTGGAGATGCAAAGACCTTGCTGGGATTTATGGGGATCCCTGTGGTGCAGGCTCCCTCGGAAGGCGAGGCCCAGGCTGCCCATATGGCACTGGTTGGAGATGCAGATCTTGCTGCATCCCAGGACTATGATTCACTGCTGTTTGGTGCCCCCAGGGTGGTAAGGAACCTGGCCGTTACTGGAAAACGCAAGCTTCCGCGTAAGAATATCTATATTGATGTGAATCCTGAGATTATTGAACTTGGAGAGGGATTATCAGCCAGTGGAATCACCAGGGAGCAGTTGATAGATATTGCCTTGCTTGTGGGTACTGATTACAATCCAGGGATCAAGCGGGTCGGACCAAAAACAGCTATGAAATTGATAAAGCAACACGGCGGGATTGAGGCAGTGCTGGTCGAGAAGGATGAGGGGATTGAGAATTTGCAGGAGATCAAGGACTTTTTCCTGTATCCTGATGTTATTTCCGATTACAAGATGTCGTGGAAGTCCCCTAAAGAGTCTGAGATTACTGATTTTCTTTGCAACAGGCATGATTTTTCCGAAGTCAGGGTGAAGAGTGCGGTGAGCAGGTTGGTGGAAGCCTCGGATGCGGGCCAGCAGACACTTGACCAGTGGTTTTGAAATGGTGCAGGAAAAGATAAACCTGAAAGGAGACAGTGAATGGAATATATGAATAATCCGGAATCTGCTGACTTTCAAATTGCATTAGAACGTTTGAATGACAAAGATGATGAAATGATTTCAAGTGACGAAATGAAAAAACGCCTTGGGCTACAGGATTGAACGTAATGAGTGTACGCTCACACCATTTGCTTTTACTGGCATAATTAAGTTATATTAAAAGTAAAATAGAAAATACCCGCCTATTGCGGCGGGTTCATTTAATTTATACCACAACGATCTCCTTACCCCCGGACTCTGCCTTTATATCCGGATTATAGTAGGAATAGGCACTGCTGTCAGGTATTATAGCCTTGACAGGGAACTGTGCCTGCACCTGGAGGTCGAACAAAAGTTCCTCACCTCGTGGCAGGTCATCCACATACAGGATGATCTTGCGCCCCGCTATCTCGTACCTGCTGATAAAACCATCTGCTTTTAGTTCATCCAGTGTGGATACCACCGGAGCAAAGCCCGTAGGTACAGCCACGTCCAGAATCAGCATGCCTGTGGAATTACCCATCCCAGTGTAGTT
>DAOUWY010000338.1 GCA_030666885.1 Methanosarcinales archaeon | reverse complement strand
GTCAGGTGTGTGAAGTGTAACAGGAAGTTCAGGAGAGCGCCGCTGAAAGGAGTGTGTCCGAAATGCAACGGTAAGATCGTACTTACTGTGCATGAGGGGTCTGTCAAGAAGTATATGAATGTTTCTCTTAAGGTAGCAGAAGAGTATGAAATAAGTGATTACACTAAACAGAGACTTGAATTGCTCAATCTTGAGATCAAGTCCCTGTTTGAGAGTGATGTGTCAAAACAGATGGGTCTGGCAGATTTTATGTGAAGTTTATGGTTCACAGGTCATTGCCAGATTTTATGTAATGTCTATGGTTCAAAGGTTATTGCCAGGTTTTATGCGATATCCACGGTTCAAAGGTCATTGGCATCTGCGAATTTGATCAATGCTTCTCCCAGTTCCCTTGTATATTTTGGGTTCAGGTTGAACCTGCTTCTTTTCTGGCCGCTGCGTTCCTTTGCGATCTCTACATATTCTTTATCAAATTTCTCGCTTGTTGCCAGGGTTATGGTCATATACCACCCTGCTTTCATTTTTATCTCAAGGTAATCCTTGGCATCGTCATTGGATGTGTCTGTCATTTCATTGTCCTCTCATATCTCTTATTTTACAATAAGGTCGGTAGTGAAGGTCAATATTCTATGTCCTGCCTAATAAAGACTATTATGCCGAGGATGAGGAGTACGATGAGTACGATGGCTGTCAGGAGCTGGATCAGTGCATACGGAATAAACAGGGCATTATTTCCACCATACAGAACCATCAGGTCCTGGGTTATGGGGGAGATCATGACAACGGTCTGTACCATAGACAATATCTTTTCCCCTGCCACACTAAAGACCGGAAGCAATATCCACAACATGGCAAGAGTGGCGACAATGGTGGTGTTTTTACCTGCTCCGTTGGGGCCGATAAGTCTGTGTATGGTCCCTTCTTTTACATACAGGCTGGCATTGTCCGGTGCTGTGGTACTCCTGTATTTTTTTAAAAGTCCGTCTGCTGTTATCAAAATATTACCAAATATTTGTACATGGTTGGGGTGTTAAATAGTTTGTGCGAAATTAAAATAAATGTAGAATAAGGGGATTATTTCCTTTGACAGGAGTAATTTATGGCAGATTCCAAAAAGATAAACCTGGCGGTGCAGTATACAAATCTCTTGCGAAGCGTACTCAGGAATAACCTGGTTTCGGTATTCCTGTTTGGTTCTGTAGTCAGGGGTGAGGATACTGAGGACAGTGATATTGATGTTATGGCTGTCGTCATTGAGCCGCCTGCGAAAGCTAAACTGAAAGAGATGGGAAGTCCGGATAGGTTCAATAATGTGAAAGGCTGTGGTGAGTTTGAAGATATTTCCTGTGCAGTGGTAGCGCGGAATGTGTTTTTGGCAAATATTAAAATGGGTATGCCCAGGGAGGGGGTGAATCCTCTTACAGAGGCGCTGGTGCTGTATGATACGGGTTTGATGAAAGGGCTTAGGGAGCAGCTTAAGAAAGGCAGCATTTCTTTGAGGGAGGATGCATATTGGGATTATATGCGCTATGGGGATATCCGCCGTTCGTATTTATGCGAAAGTATCGAATGTGGTAATTTAAAGGATGCACGTTCGGATGCGTCAGCGTCTGCGACTCATTATCTGCGTGCGTATTTCCTGTGCGAGTATGGGGAGATGATTATTTCGAAGAGGGTGCTGGTAAAGAGGATACATGAGGTGCATCCCGGGATTGCGGGGGTGTATGACAGGGTTTTGAATGGGGATTTTGATGGGGATGAGGTGATGGATATGCTGGAGGAGATAAGGGATTGGGTGACTGGTTGTATTTTTGGTAAATGAATAACCGCGGATGCATGTTGATGGACGCAGATAATCCGCTGGGTTATTGTTTTTCCAAATTGGAAAGATTATTACTAAATACTTTCACAATGCTCTATGTAATATTTTAATAATGATGTGTTCTCTTTGAATATGAAGGCCCACCTCAAACTAATCGACTACGACCCCTGGGCGCAACTGGAATTCAAACACGAACTAACCGAGGCGGAGATGAAAGAAAAGCAGGTGCTGGAGAAAAGTAACATGGATGTCATTGAAAGTGTGTACCAGCGCCTCAAGGATGATAAAGAGATTCAGGGG
>DAOUWY010000366.1 GCA_030666885.1 Methanosarcinales archaeon | reverse complement strand
TTACAGGCCAGGCAACACAAGATAATGTATATGGTGAATTGGAAAACAAAGCTTAATGCTTTTCTGGAGCTCAATGACTAGGATATCCTTTCCAATGCCGGACGCATATCCCGTGAAATGGCAATGGAACTGGCTCATGTTGAATATGATGCGTTTTCAAATAAACGACGCCAAATTGAAGCAAACAAAGCCGATGAAGAGCTGCGAGAAGCAACAAAAAAGTTAACCAGCAAAGAATCAACAAATGGGGGTAATCAAAATGGATAGTATATCTACTACAGTCTGGCAGCGTAAAGGCTCCTGTGTGGTTTTTGATCGGTACAGTCTAGCTGAATTCATTGAGGGGGGCGCGATGGTCTCCCTTCGCGAGGTTCTCGGCTGGATAAACAATATTCCTACTGAACCACCTGTGCCAGGAAAAACAATTCTAATTACCGGCCTGGAAATAGTCATCGAAACCATACCACTGAATGAAGCAGAGGAATTCCTGACCAGGCGCATCCGACCACTCCTCATTGAAATGCAAAGCCGCTGGACAGATTGTGGTGTTGTGTTCGGATTTTCATCCCATGAGAAAGCTTTCGAAGAAGTATCTCTTGCTGAAGAGGTGCATTTCAACAGGCGCGATAAAAACACAGTTCATCTGTCCGAAAGTCTCTGGGACGGCAGCGCCACAATGAATATGAAACGCATAACTCGTGAAGATGCTGAAACAGGAAAAGATGTAATAGTGGGATATTATGTCGCTCGCATCTCATAAAATTCAACCTGGTCTGAAGGTTCTGCACTCCGGATTAAGAGAATCCATGGTTCCTTTTTTATTAACGGTCCCTTTGAAAAATGAGTTCCCTGGAGATGGGTGTGGAATCCAAGTAATAAATTTTGTTTTTTACACCGCCATTGACATCACATTACTCCTCAAGTTAAACATCATCATTATTAGGTGTGGGGAGCCAAGACAAACTTTTATACCGACCATCAGTTATAATTTATACTTCCTAGTCACCGGTATATCCCGTACGGAATATAACGAGGCCTGTATATAACGATTCCAAAGAATTTTTTCCATCTTACATTCTACAATACATGAAATAATTATTAAACTTTTCGAATGTACCCACCTCCAACCACAAGAATCACCTTGAGGTCCTCAAAAGGCTGGCCTCCACCAGTACAAATATACAGAAGGTGCATTATAGATGCCTGAACCCACTGGATAACCCTACTTCGCTTTTGCAACAATCATCCGATCAACGATCATGTTGATCGCGGACAGAACCTCTCAAGGCCAAGTAAGCAGGCAACCCCTGCTATACTGATACCATAGAAAACTGATTTCTCCCTCGCAATATCAAGTATCGGTTCAATGGTCCCGTTAACGACCGTTGTTCCCGTGACCAGTGCAATATCACACCACTCCAGCACCTCTTCTGTACACTTGCTGCCATCCAGCACAACAACACCGAATTTCTCCTTTCCAATATTCTCACAGTCCATATCCAGTATCTTAAGTTCATGCAGTTCTGAGCAGCACCGTGCATGAACCGGCTGGAACCCGACCAGTGCGATCCTTGATCGTTCGTACTTCCCAAGGAATTCCACCAGATCCTCACCGCATTCCTTTGGACCGCTGTCCTCACAGTGAACGCTCCCCTCGATCAGGCCGAGATTTCGCATCACCGCATTCAAACTGGCGATGAAGATCGCCCCCTGAAGTTGTTCGTAAGTTCCATATCCAGGACATCCCTGAGCGTTCCCTCAAAATTGCCGTGCATATCTGTGAATGCCTGACC
>DAOUWY010000243.1 GCA_030666885.1 Methanosarcinales archaeon | reverse complement strand
TTCTGAATGCTGCAAAATTAGAGAAGAAAGGCAAATTTGTTGGGATTGTAGAGGATTTCAAAGATATCACCGAGCGCAAGCAGGCCGAAGAAGAAATTCATGATCTTCAACGTTACAATCGTGGATTGATCGAGGTTAGCCTTGATCCTCTGGTCACCTTTGATCAGGAAGGGATCATCATGGATGTGAACTCGGCCACAATACGCTCTACCGGCAGAAGCAGGGACGGTTTAATCGGAACACCCTTTGCTGATTATTTCACTGACCCAAAAAAGGCGCATAAGGGTGCCATGAAGGTATTTGAAACCGGAGAGATCAGGGATTACGAACTGGTTATGAAACCAAAGGATGGAACCCAGACGACTGTGGCGGTTAATGCTTCAGTATATACGGACCAGACAGGAGAAGTTGTTGGTGCATTTGCTGCGTCACGTGACATCACCTTGCAAAAGAAGGCAGAGCACGAATTGCAGGAAACCGTCAACAGGCTTGAGGCGTACACTACCCGGATAAACAGCCTTATGGTAACCATGTTAGACCAGATCACAGTGGAAAAAACAAAAGGAGTGATCCTTGACATATCCGGATTACCGCCTGATGTTGAAGTTGCAGAACCTTTGATCAATATTGCAAAGTTTGCAAGACATCTCGGTGCCACATGCATTATTACAGGTATTAAACATGAGGCTGTACAAAAATTAACTGATGCCGGTGCCAACCTAGCCCCCATCACTACTGAAAAGTCATTACTCGACGGTCTGCGATATACTATAGCAATGATAGATGAGGAAGAATAAGGTGGAAACATGGTCGAAACCAAGAAAGAAAAGCTGGATCAGGTGTTGGCCAAATTCATGCAGGTCGGACAGATAAAAGCAGTGGGTATCGTGAGTGTGGAAGGCCTCCTGATAACATCTATAATGCCGCCTGATATGAATGAACGTATTGTGGGTGCACTATGCTCGACAATTATTGCAAGTGCGGAAACTGCAAGTTCACAGATGGGAACCGGGGCGGTATCTGAGGTAAACATTAAAACCGAGCATGGGATATTGTTGCTCAAACCTGCAGGAGAAAAGGCATTGGTCTTTGCATTGGCTGAAGTGGAGGCCCAGTTCGGGTTGATAACACTGGAGATAGAGATTCGGGGTAAACAGGTCCAGGATATACTTGAAGAGGTATAGGATAATGGACTTAAAGAAAACTTACATCCCACGGCTGGATGATATTTTTGGTGGAGGTGTACCGAAGGGAAAATCGATGTTGTTCCAGGCAATGCCTGGTATCATGTCTGATGTCTTCGGGTACCAGATCATTTCAGAACGGGTACATTCGGACAGTGAGATTGGTTTTATTTATACTAATACCCGGATGCCGGTTGAGATTGAGCGTGTATTTGATAAATATGGATGGGATCTGAAAACCCCCTTGAATTCCGGGCAGATATTTTTTATTGACTCTATCTCAGGAATGATGGGTGTGCCCCCAATGGGCAAGTATATTATTGATGATCTTGCAAACAGTGCAGAAATAGTTTTACCTGCAATTGAAGATATCGCAGGTGGAACAGCAGTGATTGAAAACGTGGCCACTTTAATTGATTCGATTGGTGCGGATAACACAATAAAATGTATAAAGATGTTGAATGGGGCTGCCGCTAAGCATGAAGTGAATATTATATACCTTTTCACCAGATGGGATTATGAAGACCGGTTGGTAGAACAATTAAAAAACCTGGTAGATTGTGAAGTACAACTTTTTAGTATTGAAGAGAAAGTGATGTACAGACAGGTATTCATGGTGGTAAAATCCAACTGGACCAGGGCATCCAACTGTAAAATATTCTTTGAGCTTACTGAACCCGGTGGGGTTAAGGTATTTATTCCAAAACTCCTGGTAACCGGACCCTATAATGCAGGTAAGACCACTTTTGTCCATGCGATCACAGAAAAGGCCGTTTCTGTGGAGCGGCAGGCATTTGAACTGTTTCCGACTACAGTTGGACTGGATATCGGGCATATGGATTACAAAGGTTTTTCTGCTGATGTTTTTGGTACTCCAGGGCAGGAACGGTTTGACCTGCTGCTGGAACCGCTAGCAAGGGAGGCTATCGGTACGTTTATTGTTATTGACTCGACCAAACCTGATACGTTTGCACGGGCAAAGGAAATGATCAATATGTGCCGGGCAGAGGCTTTACCTAAGGTAATTGTTGCAAATAAGCATGACCTTCCAGGTGCCCTGGGACCTGATGAGATAAAAAAGCGAATGGCTTTATGGGAAGATGTATCTATAATACCTGTTTCCGCCCGGAAAAAAGAAGGTGTGGATAAAGCACTTGATACACTTTTCGATCTTATATACCGAGTTTAAATGATACCTAAAATCAAGACTGGGATTGCGGCTTTTGATGATCTGACGGGTGGTGGATTGCCAGATAACACTATTACACTTATCTACGGTCCTCCCAAGACCGGAACGTCTGTATTTTGTTACCATTTCCTGCAACAGGCAATATCTGATGATGAGTTCTGCTTATATTTAATGACAGATTATAACCTGTTCCAGCTTGAAGAAAAGATGATGCAATTCAATTGGTTCATCCACGAATATTTGCAAAAGGAAATGTTGTATGTACTGGACATTGCCTCTGGATCAATTGGTGCAACACAAAAAGAAACTGCTACGTTCAAGATATCTTCCCCGCAGAATCCAACTGAGATGGTCAGTAAGATTATTGAAGATTTGCAATCTATATACCAAAAAACCCATAGATTCAGGTCTGTTCTTGATTCGACGACAACACTGTTCTCGTTCAATTCCCCGATACTTATTGTACGTGTACTCAAGTCATATGTCATGAGGATTAAAGTAGCCGGAGGTACCGGGATAATTGCTTATACTGAAGGGGCCGCAGACTCCCAGATCGAAACGATGTTAAAGGCAACAGTGGACAACATTATACATCTGGATGGTGAGAAGATCGATGTTGAAGCTATGACCGGATGTGATAATGTTTCAGCTAATTACAAGATCACTGATGAAGGATTTTGTATAATTTGATCATCCGAGAATCTGTTTTGTCCGCCTTGCAAGCATGATGATGCCTATGGCTACTATACCCATTCCGAGATTCCTGAATATTCCTTTATCAGAAATATCTGCAAAGGCGGCAAATATATATCCCATATGTATTATACTGCCCAGCAGGATGATATACCAGCACTGCTTCCAGTATTGAAGTTTTGTTGACCTGATCCCAAAAATACTTGCATATATCCATAACAACTCAATTATAAGCCTGGTAACTAACTCTGCTGTAATCATCACAATAGATAATCTATTTGCAAATAATGATATAACTATTTATTCTATCTGGCTGCATTTCCAACAATAACAATTTCAGTATATCTTTTTACGGTCGTATTTGCAAAAAACGCTGACTTATCCAAAGGTTTATCTAAAATAATTACTTAGGGAAAGGATGCTGTAAGCACTGAGGGCTCGTGGTCTAGCAGGTTATGACGTCGCCTTGACATGGCGGAGGTCCGGAGTTCGAATCTCCGCGGGCCCACTCTATTCACATCTACTCAGGCACAGCTACTCAAGCACAGCTACTCAAGC
>DAOUWY010000369.1 GCA_030666885.1 Methanosarcinales archaeon | reverse complement strand
TGGCACATTCAGTACTTCCGAATAGTCATTCCTTCATTTTTAACATTATCAATAACATTTGGTGCATCCACCAAAAATTGTGAAGTTGAGATTTTCAGACCACCACAAATGGGGATTTTTACACCGCTGTTGATACCAAATTGCTGGTGGCTATAGAGTACGGCTGTTGGTTTGCCTTTTTTAAAGAATTACAAGCAGGATATGTACCGGGATGACCGAATACTCATTCCCTGTCTTGAACATGGTCTTTGACGCTATAATACCTTCCGTAAAATGATACAGGGATTGAAAGTCCTGTTTTGATATTCTTTCCTGGTATTTCACTTCCACACCCACCAGGTTATCCTTTGTGATCAGCACGATGTCGGTTTCACGCTTATTCTTCCAGTAGAACGCAACATCATTAGCAAAAGCCTGTGGGAATGCTTTTTTTGCAGTTCTTGCACAGTGGACCACAACCACTGATTCTATGAGTGCCGGGGTTATTTCCGTTTCCCTGAAATTGAGCATCCGGTTAAACATATGGTAGATGAAAGGATCGTAAAAATAGATCTTCTTGTTCTTGTTATAGTCGGCTGCTTTCTTATTGAGGTCAATGTGGTATAATACGAACAGGACGAACATGTTCTCAAGGTCTTCAGCATATGAACTGACGGTCTTATGACTCTTTATTTTTGCATCCTTTGCAAAGGAATCCCAGCTTACGGCTGTGCTCAGTTTCAGTAGGACCGTTCTCAACATCTGTTTTAATATCTTCTCCTGTTTGCCCCACTTTGCAATATCACCAATCACCCAGCGGGTGTAGACCTCATAGATATAATCAGGGATCTCAAGGTTTGCATAGAATTCATTTATGGCAAGGGGAAAACCTCCAACCCTTAGGTACTGGTCGAACAAAATTCTCAGGTCATTTTCATAGGGGAGTGCCAGGTTCGCTGCATGGTTAATTTCATACAGGGATAATGAACGTGCGGATTTTAAATCTGCTTTGATGTTGGGCCGGACAAGAGATACGAATTCACTGAAGGTCAGGGGTAAGAGTAAAATATCCCTTTCATGTTTGCCTGTCCTGCCGGGCAGCCTTTCAAAACCGTATTTGATGTCAAGTGTATGGGAGCCGGTGAGGACAAGGCATATGCCTGAGAGTTCTCCCGAGTCTACCAGCAATTTTACAGACTTTTGCCAGTTTTTGATACCAGATACCTCGTCGAGAAAGATAAATGTGGTGTCCAGGTTCCTTGATGCAGCCATTTCCAGATATGCACGTATGAGTTTCAGGAGTTCAATATGGTCGATGAGTGCGTCACATGAGGCATAGAATATAGCACTTTCAGGTATGTTTTTTTCGAGCAGTGAGCGTACCATGAGTTTTATCAGTGTGGTCTTTCCCACCTGGCGGGGGCCACGTATGGAAAATATATTACCAGGTATGAGTTCCAGTTCATCCAATACTGGGGAATGCCACTGGTATTTTTTTTCAGAAAAATTTATTATGTGCTTATCATCTTTTATGTGGCTTCTTCCCTTCCACCAGGGATTCTGGATCGTGAAGTCTGTTATATCCATTTCATTGGTATTGTAATACCTATATATATAAATATATTGGTATTGCAATGCCAGCTAATTTATATACAAATTAGTATCATGATACCAAACAGTTATGGGTCTATATATTCTTTGATATAGAATATAATAGCTCTAAGCTGTTTTCTATGGGTAATATAATATCCACGATGCAAAAGAAATAATT